>NZ_JBJHAG010000010.1:0-133433 GCF_054050925.1 Modestobacter sp. SYSU DS0657
CGCCCCCGGCGGGGCGCGGCCCCCCCCCCCCCCCCCCCCCCCCCCCCCCCCCCCCCCCCCCCCCCCCCCCCCCCCCCCCCCCCCCCCCCCCCCCCCCCCCCCCCCCACGACTGTCGGTGGGGTACGGATGGCCCGGCTCCGCTCGTGGTCTGCCCACTCCTGGTGGGCAGGCCGCGACTGCCGACGGGAGGGCGCAGCCGGTCCGGCGGCGCAGGTGCGGGTGTGCTCGCGGTCCCCGCCCGACCGGTGCCGCAGGCGTGAGCACCCGGGCGCACCCGATAGCGTCGACGCTCGTGCCCGACCTCACCCTCCCCGCCGGACTGACCGCCCGCCCGATCCGGCCCGATGACGTCGGCGCCGTGGCGGCGCTGCTCAGCGCCGCCGAGGAGGTGGACGACACCGGCGTGCACGAGTCGCCGGAGGACCTCGCCGGCGCCTGGTTCAACGAGCTGGTCGACCTGGCGCACGACACCCGGCTGGTGACGACGACGGACGGCGCCGTCGTCGGGTACGCGACCGCGATCGCCCCGCCCACGTTCCGGGACGCCTACGGGGTGCACCTGCAGGGGCGGGTGCACCCGGAGTGGCGGGGGCGCGGCATCGGGCGGGCGCTGCTGGCCTGGCAGCTGGCGCGGGGCGAGCAGCTGCACGCGCAGCGGCACCCGGAGGCGCCGGCCCGGCTGACCGCGACCGTGTACACGACCATGCCCTCGCTGGAGGCGCTGCTCCGCCGGGCCGGGCTGGTGCAGGTGCGCTGGTTCTTCCACATGGAGCGCCCGCTCACCGACCTGCCGCCGCGGCGCCGGCTCGACGGTGTCGACCTGGTGCCCTTCACCTGGGACCGCGACGAGCAGGTGCGGCTGGCGCACAACGCCGCCTTCACCGAGCACTACGGCTCCAGCGAGCGGGACGTGGCGTCCTGGCAGGTGATGTTCACCGGACAGCGGAACTTCCGCCCGGACCTGTCGGTGCTGGCCGTGGAGGACGGCGAGGTGCTCGGCTACGCGCTGGCCTACGTCTCCGAGGCGACCGCCGCGGCCACCGGTGCCCGGGAGAGCTACTTCGGTCAGATCGGGGTCGTCCCGTCGGCCCGGGGCCGGGGGATCTCCAAGGCGGTGATCATCGAGGCGCTGCACGCCGCGGCGGCCCGGGACTGCCGGACCGCCGGGCTGGAGGTCGACAGCGAGAACGTGACCGGGGCGCTCGGGCTCTACGAGAGCCTGGGCTTCACCACCGCCCGCACGCAGGTCTCCTGGTCGCGGGTGCTCGAGCCGGTCGCCGGGGCCTGACCGGCGTACCGTCGGGGGGTGATGCGGACCACCCTGCGCGCCGTCGCGGCCACCGGCCTGACGGTCGGCGCTGCCCTGGTGGCGCCCACCGCGGCGGCCGCCGCCGAGCGCCCGGGCCGCGACGACCCCGTCGGCTACGACGTCTCGTACCCGCAGTGCAGGTCAGAGCTCCCCGACGACGCCGCGTTCGCCGTCGTGGGGGTGAACGGCGGGATCGCCACCACGCCGAACCGGTGCCTGCCCGAGCAGTGGGCCTGGGCGACCGAGGCCAGCGGGGAGGTGCCCGGGCAGCCGCCGGTGCAGTTCTACGTGAACACCGCCAACCCCGGCCAGGTGCGCGACCAGGTGACCACCTGGCCGGAGCTGGGCAGCAACCGCTACGGGGTCTGCGACGGCGGGAACAGCGCGGCCTGCTCCTACGAGTACGGCGTCGCCCGGGCCGCGGGGGACGTGCGGATCGTGCTGCGGGCCGCGCGCGAGGCCGCCGCGGAGCTGGACGACGACGTCCCGGCCGACATCGCCGCGGTGCGCGACGTGACCGACCTGGCCGGGTACCGCTGGTGGCTCGACGTCGAGACGATGAACACCTGGCAGGCCGGCGGCGCCGACGCGAGGCGGAACAACCGGGCGACGCTGGAGGGCATGACCGACCACCTCACCGCGCTGGGCGGCGAGGTGGGCGTGTACTCGACCGGCTACCAGTGGCGGCAGATCGTCGGCTCGGTGCCCGCCGGGAGCAGCCTGACCGGGCTGGACAGCTGGCTGGCCGGGGCCGACGACCGCGCCGACGCCGCCCGGATGTGCCGGTCGGCCCCGCTGGTCGACGGCGGGGACGTGACGCTCGTCCAGTACGTCGTCGGCCGGCTGGACCACAACCGGCCCTGCACCCCCGCCGGGGACTGAGCCGGCGTCGTCGGGTGTTCATCACCCGGACGGGCGCTCGGGGGTGCGGCGCCCGCCCCGGGCGTGTCACGATGGACGACGGCCCGCTGATCCACGCCGGCCCTGTGGGACCTCCGGGAGGTGACTGGTCGTGCGCACCGAACCCCCCAGTTGCAGTCCCGAGGTCCCCACCTGCTGAACCGCCCGGTCACCGTCCGACCCGGCGGCCGCGCGGTGGGGACCTCCTCGGCGTCCTGATCCAGCAGCTTCCGGGAGTCCCTCGTGACCGACCGTCGCCGTGCCACCACCCGCAGCGCGCCCCGCGCTGCGCTGTCCACCCTGACCCGCCGCGCCCGCCCGCTGCTCGTCGTCCCGCCGCAGGACCCGCCCCCGGGCCCGGCCGCGAACGGGGCCACGCCGTCCAGCCCGTCGCGGATCGTCGACAACGCCGTCTACTCGGGCGGACGGCGGATCGCCACCCCCGACACCGCGGAGGAGAGCCACGAGTGGCTCACCGAGGGCTTCGACGACCGGATGGTCTGGCTCGGGCTCTACCGCCCGCAGCCGGCCGAGCTGGGTGAGCTCGCCGAGCAGTACGGCCTGCCCGACCTCGCCGTCGAGGACGCGATCCAGGCCCACCAGCGGCCCAAGTTCGAACGCTACGGCGACACGCTGTTCGTCGTCCTCAAAGCCGCCCGGTACGTCGACGCCACCGAGGAGGTGGAGTTCGGCGAGCTGCACCTGTTCCTCGGCAAGGACTTCGTGGTGACGGTCCGGCACAGCGAGTCCCCGGACCTGACCCGGGTGCGGCGGCGGCTGGAGAGCACCCCGGAGCTGCTGGCCCGGGGGACCGAGGCGGTGCTCTACGCGATCCTGGACGCCGTCGTCGACGGGTACGCGCCGGTGGTCACCGGGCTGGAGAACGACATCGACGAGATCGAGGCCGAGGTGTTCCGCGGTGACCCGCAGGTGTCCCGGCGCATCTACGAGCTGTCCCAGGAGGTCGTGGACTTCCAGCGGGCGTGCCAGCCGCTGACCGGGATCCTCGCCGCGATCACGGCGGGGTTCGAGAAGTACGGCGTCGACGAGGAGCTGCGCAGCTACCTGCGCGACGTCGCCGACCACGTCACCCAGGTCAACGAGCGGATCGAGGGCTTCCGGCTGCAGCTGCGCGACATCCTCACCGTGAACGCCACCCTGGTGGCGCAGCGGCAGAACGACGAGATCCGCGAGCTGACCGTGACCAGCATCGCCCAGGGCGAGGAGGTCAAGAAGATCTCCGCCTGGGCGGCGATCCTGTTCGCGCCCAGTCTGGTGGGCGGCGTCTACGGGATGAACTTCGACAACATGCCCGAGCTCGAGTGGTACTACGGCTACCCGTTCGCGCTGGTGCTGATGTTCATGGTCAGCCTCACGCTGTACCTGGTCTTCAAGCGCCGCGACTGGATCTGAGGTGGCCGATCGGCTGGTGGCCGCTCCGCCGGAGCGGCTGGCGACCGACGGCGTCGTCCTGCGGGCGATGACGGTGGCGGACTGGCCGCTGGAGCAGGCGCTGTCCCGCGACCCCGAGGTCATCCGGTGGACCACCCACCCGCCGCAGCTGGACGAGGCGACCGCGCGGCAGCGGATGGCGGACGTGGTCGACCGGGCCCGCCGGCGGCTCGGCCAGCGCTATGCGGTGTGCCCCGTCGAGGACGGGGCCGAGCGCGCGGCGGTCGGGATGGCCGCCCTCACCGTGAAGCGCTCGCCCGAGCCGTCGGTCGGGTACGCGCTGCTGCCGGCCGGTCGCGGGCGCGGGCTGGCCGTCGCATCGGTCCGGCTGATGACCGATTGGCTGCTGTCGGTGGGACACCCGTGCGTCCAGCTGGGGATGCTGCCGGAGAACGAGGCCAGCGCCGCCGTCGCCGCCCGGGCCGGCTACCGCGACCGGGGGATCGAGTCCGTGCCGCGGCCGGACGGGTCGGTGGGCCGGGTGCGCTGGTGGGAGCGCCGGGCCTGACCTCCCGGGGACGGCTCCCGGGACGGCGGGAACACAGCCGGCCCGGCAGCCGTTACCCTGATTGCACAACTACACAGGGGGGCGATTGGTCTCGACTGCGGTCGTTTGACCAGGGGAAGCGAGCCGAGGAAGGCAACGATGATCTCGTTAACCATCCGTTGCAAAAAACACAAGCGCCGATTCCAATCAGCGCGACTTCGCTCTCGCTGCCTGACGGCAGCTAGGCGAGTCTGTCAGCCCGGGTTCGTCATCGGCCCGGATCCTGGCATCAGCTAGATGACTCACCGCACGCACCGGTCGCGGGTGCGTGTGGGACAACAAACAGCGACTGGGCCCGTCATCCTGACTCGTTCGTGAGATCAGGAGGGCCGAGCAGAGGCAGAGCGAACTGCGCTCGGAGAAGCCCTGGTGATGCGTCGCAGGACGCGGGTTCGATTCCCGCCGCCTCCACCCCCCCAGTTCCACCACGGAGGGCCCGGTCGTCAGACCGGGCCCTCCGTGCGTCCGTGCCCCTCCTGCCCGCGATGTCGCGCCCGCGGCCCCGCCCGTGGGCGCCGAGGACCTCCGGCAGCCGAGGGGCCCGGGTCCTGGCATCCTCTTCCCATCGGCGGGACGCCGACCGGTGCGCTCCGTGCAGACCGGCTCGGCGGACGAGGACACGGGAGGTCGGATGAGCACGGCGGGGCGGGCCACGGAGCAGGCCGAGGTGGAGCGCCGGCGCGGCGGGTTCAGCTCCCGGCGGGTCTTCATCCTGGCCGCGATCGGCTCGGCGGTCGGGCTGGGCAACATCTGGCGGTTCCCCTACGTCGCCTACGAGAACGGCGGCGGCGCCTTCCTGCTGCCCTACCTGGTGGCCCTGCTGACCGCCGGCATCCCCTTCCTGCTGCTCGACTACGCGATCGGCCACCGCCACCGCGGCTCCGCGCCGCTGTCCTTCGCCCGGCTGCGCCGCGGCACCGAGGGGCTCGGCTGGTGGCAGGTGGGCATCTGCTTCCTCATCGCGATCTACTACGCCGCGGTGCTGGCCTGGGCGCTGCGCTACACCTTCTTCTCGCTCGACCAGGCCTGGGGCGCCGACCCGGAGGGCTTCTTCTTCGGGGAGTTCCTCCAGGCCGGTGACGTCGCGGTCACCGCCGACGTGGTGCCCGGCGTGCTGGTGCCCCTCGCGCTGGTCTGGCTGGCCGTCCTGGTGATCATGGCGCTCGGCGTCCAGCGGGGCATCGGGGCCGTCGCGCTGGTCTTCATCCCGGTGCTGGTGCTCGCGTTCGTCGCCCTCGTCGTGCAGGCGCTGCTGCTGCCGGGTGCCGGTGCCGGCCTGGACGCGCTGTTCACCCCTGACTGGTCCGCGCTCACCTCGGCCTCGGTCTGGGCCGCGGCGTTCGGGCAGATCTTCTTCTCGCTGTCGGTCGGCTTCGGCATCATGATCACCTACGCGTCGTACGTCCGTCGCCGCGAGGACATGGTCGGCTCCGGCCTGGTCGTGGGCTTCTCGAACTCCGGCTTCGAGCTGCTCGCCGGCATCGGCGTCTTCGCCGCCCTCGGTTTCATGGCGCAGGCCAACGGGGCCGCGGTCGACGAGGTCGCCGAGGGTGGGATCGGCCTGGCCTTCGTCGCCTTCCCGACGATCATCAGCGAGGCCCCGGCCGGCGCGCTCCTCGGTGTCCTGTTCTTCGGGGCCCTGGTCATCGCCGGCATCACCTCGCTCATCAGCGTGATCGAGGTGGTGATCTCCGCGGTCCGCGACAAGTTCGACACCAGCCGCCTGACCGCGACCCTCGCGGTGGGCGTTCCCGCCGCGGTGCTGAGCCTGGTGCTGTTCAGCACGACGAGCGGGGTCTACGTGCTCGACATCGTGGACCACTTCGTGAACCAGTACGGCATCCTCGTCGTCGCCCTGGTCAGCATGCTGGTCGTCGCCTGGGTGGTCCGGGCGCTGCCCGTCCTCGGCGACCACCTCAACGTCCACGGCCGTCCCCGGGTCGGCACCGGCTGGCGGGTGCTGACGAGCGTCGTCGCCCCGGTCGGCCTGGCCATCGTGCTCGTCTTCGCCCTGCGGGACGACCTCTCCGACCCCTATGGGGACTACCCGACCTGGATGCTGCTGGTCCTCGGCTGGCTGCTGGTCGTGGCGCTGCCGCTGGTCGGCTTCCTGCTCGCCCGGGGGAAGTGGCGCCCGGGCACCCACCTGGACGGGCCACCGCCCGGCTCCGACCCGGCGGCGCCGCTGGACACGACGACCCCCGGCACGACGGACCCGGCCCGTCCGGCGACCGGCGACCACGAGGGAGGGGCCCGATGAGCACGGACGCGATCGTGATGATGGTGGTGGCGATGGTGGTCATCTGGGGTGGCCTCGCCCTGGCCGTCGTGAGCCTGCTGCGCCACGGCGCCGTCGAGGACCGCTCGGAGAACCTGCGTCGGGATTCCTGACCCGGGACTCCTGACGCGGGCAGACGGCGGACGCGGCCCGCGGTCGTCCGTCCGCCACGCACCGTCACCGGCTCCCGGGAGGAGTCCGCCCCACGACCAGCGCGGTCCCCGGGGAGCGCGCGGGCGTCGTAGCTGGTTAAGCTGCCGGTCCCTCGATCAACGACTGGTGTTCGCCCGCTGTTCACCCGTGGATCCCCGTGCGGTGCCGGCGTCCGTCAGCACCGGGAGTGACGATGTTGACCAGCCTCAGCAGCCCAGCGCACAGGTCCGCAACGGCCCGGCGACCCGGGCACGCCACGGTGGACGCGATCGACCGGGACGCCGCCGACGACGGGTTGCCCCGTTCCCTCGCGCGCGCCGTCGCCTGGACCCCCGTGGCCGGGGTCGCCGTCGCCGTGCTCCTCCTCGCGGTCGCCCGCCCGCTCTACTACACGGTGCTCCGCGAGGACAACGTCGTGGAGTGGCTGCAGTTCGCCGTCTGCCTGCTCGCCGCGGTCCTCGCCGCCGCGGCGGCCGTCCGCCTGGCCGGCCGGCGGGAGCTGCTGCCGGCCGCGCTGCTGGTCGCCGTGGCACTGGGCGCCTTCGTGCTGGCCGGGGAGGAGATCTCCTGGGGGCAGCGGGTGTTCGCCTTCGACACCCCGGCGGAGCTGGCCGCGGTCAACCAGCAGGCGGAGGTGAACGTCCACAACGTGCGGGTCGCCGGGGAGTTCAGCCTCCAGGCCGCCTTCAAGGCCGTGTCCTGGCTCATGGGCGTCGGAGGGCTGGCGCTGGCCCTGCTGGTGCGCGGGCCCCGACCGGTGCTGCACGGGCGGTTCTGGGCCCGGGTGACCCCGCCGCTGTGCGCCGTCCCCGGCTTCCTCGGCATGGCGCTGTACTGGCCGGTCGCGCTGGTGCTCCCCGCGCTGCCGCCGCTGACCCGGTTCCAGGAGTGGGTCGAGTTCGGGTTGCACCTGTCGATCGCCGTCACCGTGCTGTGCGTCCACCTGCGCGCGGCCGGCGGTGCGCCGGCGGCGACGACCGCGCGGCGGGCCTGGACGCTGCCGGTGGTGACGCCCGCCGTCGTCGTCGTCGTCGTGACGATCCTCTTCGCGGTGCTGACCGCCCACCACGGCATCGTGCCGATCAACGCGCGGACGTGAGCGCGACGCACGCACGATTCCGGTGCGTGCGAGCGTTCCCCGCCCGGGTAGGACGTGCGGCATGGAGTTCCGACACCTGGGCCGCAGCGGCCTGAAGATCAGCGAGATCACCTACGGCAACTGGATCACCCACGGCGGTCAGGTGGAGGCCGACGCCGCCCACGCGTGCGTGCGCGCCGCTCTGGACGCCGGCATCACCACCTTCGACACCGCCGACGTCTACGCGGGGGGCCGGGCCGAGGAGGTGCTGGGCGCCGCGCTCGCCGGTGAGCGGCGCAGCGGCATCGAGATCTTCAGCAAGGTCTACTGGCCGACGGGGGAGGGCGCCAACGACCGCGGCCTCTCGCGCAAGCACGTGCTGGAGTCGATCGACGGCTCGCTGCGCCGGCTGGGCACCGACTACCTCGACCTGTACCAGGCTCACCGCTACGACCACGAGACCCCGCTCGAGGAGACGATGCAGGCGTTCGCCGACGTCGTCCGCAGCGGCAAGGCGCTGTACATCGGCGTCTCCGAGTGGCGGGCCGACCAGATCCGCGCGGCCAAGGCCCTCGCCGACGAGCTGCGCATCCCGCTGGTGTCCAACCAGCCGCAGTACTCGGCGCTGTACCGCGTGCCCGAGGCCGAGGTGATGCCCGCCTGCCGCGAGCTGGGGATCAGCCAGGTCGTCTTCTCGCCGATCGGGCAGGGCATCCTCACCGGCAAGTACCGGCCGGGTCAGCCGCCGCCGGCCGGGTCGCGGGCCACCGACGAGAAGGGTGGCGGCGCCAGCTTCATCTCGCGGTGGATGAACGACGACGTCCTCACCCGGGTGCAGGAGCTCAAGCCGATCGCCGAGGACCTGGGGCTGTCGATGGCCGCCCTCGCGGTGGCCTGGGTGCTGTCGGAGGAGAACGTGGCCGCGGCGATCATCGGCGCCAGCCGCCCCGAGCAGGTCACCGACAACGTCAAGGCAGCCGGCGTCCGGCTCGAGGCCGACGTCAAGGCCCGCATCGACGAGGTGCTGGCACCGGTGGCCGTCACCGACCCGGCGCTCACCCAGAGCCCGAACCCCCGGCCCTGACCCCCGGTCCCCGCCCCGGGCCCGATCGGGCTCCGGGGCGGGGAACCGCTCAGCCGCCGACGGCGGCGCAGGCCAGGCCCTCGGTGCCCTCCCCGTCCGCCCCCACGGCGTGCACGAGCAGCGCCGTCCCGTCCTCGTCGAGCAGGGTGCCCAGGTCGACCTCGGGCACCACCGAGCTGACCTGGCCGACGCCGTCCTCGCCGACGACGAGCTGGGGCAGCTCGATGCCCGGGATCGCCGCGCCGACGCCGGTCCAGTCCCCGATGCCGGTCGGGTCGCCGGAGGTGGCCGGCGCGTCGCAGGCGGCGGTCTCGTGCAGCGACAGCGGGTGCTCGCCGGCGGGCAGGCCGGTGGCCTCGACCAGCACCTCCATGCCCGTCTCCGCGTCGGTGAACGTCACCTGGCCGGCGCTGCTCCCCTCCGGGTCGACCAGGTCGGCGCTCTCCTCGACCGGGACCGTCGGGGTGGTCTCCAGCTCGGTGGCGTCCTCCGGGGAGAAGTCGCCGCCCACCCCGGTCTGGCTGCTGTCGTCACCGCAGGCGGCGAGCAGCAGGACGGCGGTGGCGACCGGGACGAGGTAGCTGCGCGGCACGGGGGGCTCCACAGGGGTGCGGTGGTCGGACGCTGTCCGGGTGCCCCGAACCGCGCACCGAGGCACCCGCCGTCCGGCGTTCGTCACCGGATCGTCACCGGCGCCCGGCTCAGTGCGGTCGCTGCTGCGGCTGCGGCAACGTCGCCGGGCCGTGGCCGTGGCCGTGCGCCGGCCGGTGACCGGCCGTCCGGCCGTGCTGGGCCGCCTGGTGCGCGGCGCGCTGCGCCGGGGTGATCCGGGGCAGCTCGCTGGTCAGCCACCGCACCGGACGCCGCTGCGCCGGCCGGCGCGCGGCCAGGAAGTCCAGCGCGATCGCCGCCGTCCACGACTGGTCCCGGCTGCCCAGCGTCTCGCCGGTGACCGGCTCGTAGTACTCCGCGAAGTCGCAGTCGATGAGCTGGGACAGCCCGGCCAGCCGCAGCTGGTTGGCCGCCTCCTGCTCTCCGGAGCGGTTCAGCGCCCAGGCCATCAGCCAGTTCAGCACCGGCCACTGCGGACCCCGCCAGTAGGTGCGTTCGCGGAAGTCGGCCGACGCGGGGGACACGGAGGGCACCACCGGCCAGCGCAGGCGCGAGTGCCCGCACCACCGCGGCCCCAGCAGCAGGTCGCGCTGTCGGCGGGTGACCCCCTCGTCGCCGCCGCAGAGCAGCGGGGCGAACCCGGCGGCGCTCTCGACCTGCAGCCAGTGGCCGGTGCGCAGGTCGAGGTCGCGGGCCAGCCCGGTGTCCGGGTCCACCGACCGCAGCACCCCGGTGCGGAACCGCCGGGCGATCGCCCGGGACTGCTCGACGCCCCCGGCGGAGCCGCCGCCGATCCCCAGCTCCTCGCCCATGTCGGCGAGCAGGTCGCTGGCGGCGGCCAGCAGCGCCGACACCAGCACGTCGCCGACGACGAAGTCCCCGGTCGCCCGGTAGGCGGTGTCGTCGTAGCGGGTGCGGACCTTCTGCTCCAGCAGCCAGAGGTAGCGGGCGTACTCGGCGTCCGAGGGGCGCTGCGAGGGGTCGGCGACGTGGGCGAGGTCGGCGCGCACGAACGGCGGCATGTCCGGCTGCGGGTGGACGTTGGCGTAGGGCACGTCCCAGCGCGGCGAGTCGTCCATCCCCGACTCCCAGCCGTGGTGGATCTCCACCAGCCCGTAGCTGTAGGGGTCGCGGGCGGTGGCCAGGTACTGGTGCCAGGCCAGCCACTGGTCGAAGGTCTCCCGGACGAAGTCCTCGGCCAGCTGCTGGTCGGTGCCACCGCGGCGCCGGGCGTCGTGCAGGATCCGGGACAGCGCGATGACGTGGATCGGCGGCTGGCAGATGCCCGAGGTGAGCACGGTGGCCGGGCGGGCGGCGGCCACCTGGGTGCGCCAGCGCTCGGGACCGGGGAAGTAGTCGCTGGGCTGGTGGAACAGGATGTGCGGGATCATGCCGGTCGCCCACTGGCCCGACAGCAGGCTGCGCAGCTCGTCCAGCGCCCGGGGCACCGACACGGTGGCGATGCCCAGCGCCACGAACCCGGCGTCCCAGCTCCACATGTGCGGGTAGAGGGTGGGGGAGGCGACGGTGAACCGCCCACGGTCGTTCGCCCGGAGCACGTAGCCGGCCCGCCCCGCCATCAGGCCGACCTCCACCGCACTGGGCTGCGACACGGTCATCTGCGGTCCCACTCCTCTCGCCGGTCGGTGCGATCCTCCCCCGCCGGGGCAAGGGCCGCGCCGCTGTTCACGCAGAAGTCACGAACGAGTCGTTGACCGCTCCGCCCGGGGCACCTCGCCCCGGTTCCCCCACCAGGGTGCCTGGGCCAGCGCGTACACGAGCACCCCGGCCACCAGGAGCACCCCGGCCAGCAGCCAGGTGCGCCCCTCCTGCTGCCAGAGCAGCAGCACGCACGAGGCGATCGCCAGCGCCGGGAGCACCGCCGGCGCGCGGTAGTGCGGCTCGTCGACCCGGTCCCGGCGCAGCACCAGCACCGCAGTGTTGGTGCTGAGGAACACCAGCAGGAGCAGCAGGACGACGGTGTTGGCCAGCGCGCCCAGGTCGCCCACGAGCGTCAGCCCCATCGCCACCGCGGTGGTGACCACGATCGCCACCCACGGCGTGCGGCGGCCGGGCAGCACCCGGCCCAGCGCCGCCGGCAGCAGCCGCTGCTGGGACAGGCCGTAGACCATCCGGCTGGCCATGATCATCGTCAGCAGGGCGCCGTTGGCGACGGCGACCAGCGCGATCGCGCTGAACAGCTCGTCCGGAACGCCGAAGCCGGTGGCGCGCACGACGTCCAACAGCGGGCCGGAGGACCCGGCCAGCTCGTCGGCCGGCAGCACCAGCGAGGCGACCAGGCCGACCAGCACGTACACGACGCCGGCGGTCACCAGCGCGCCGAACAGCGCCCGCGGGTACACCCGGCGCACGTCGCGCACCTCCTCGGCCACGTTGGCCGAGGTCTCGAACCCGACGAAGGAGTAGTAGGCCAGGATCGCCGCGGCCAGCACCGCGGTGCCGGCGGAGACGCCCTCCGGGAACTCGACGACCCGGGCCGCGTCGCCGTCGCCGCGACCGAACACGATCGCGCCGAGGACGACGACCAGCAGCAGGCCGGACACCTCGATGACCGTCATCACCACGTTGGCGCGGACCGACTCCTTGATGCCCCTGGCGTTGACCAGCGCGACCAGCAGCAGGAAGGCGATCGCGGCAGGGGTGGCCGGCACGTCGAGGAAGACCGCCAGGTAGTCGCCGGCGAAGGCCAGGGACAGACCGGCGGCGCTGGTCACACCGGCGGCGAGCATGCACCAGCCGACGAGGAAGGAGACCACCGGCGAGCGGTAGGCGCGCTCGGCGAAGACCGCCGACCCGCCGGCGCGGGGGTACTTGGTGACCAGCTCCGCGTAGGAGGCGGCGGTGAGCAGGGCCAGCAGCAAGGCCACCAGCAGGGGCACCCAGAGCGCGCCGCCGACCTCGCCGGAGATCTCCCCGACCAGCGCGTAGATCCCCGCCCCCAGGACGTCGCCGAGGATGAACAGGTACAGCAGTTTTCCGCTGACCGCTCGGCGCAGGGCCCCGCCTCCGCCCACGTCCTGGGGGTTCTCCGCGGCCGTGTCGTCGCCGGCAGTGGTCTCCTGGCTCATCCCCAGGACTCTGGGTGGCGGCCCGGTCACCGGCAACCGGAGCGTTCCGCCGCCCGGCCCCGGTGTGCCCCGCCCGGGTGACCCGGCTCCGCCACCGCTCCCGGTGCCGGCGCGGGCTCGGGCAGGCTGGCTGCACCGGCGGAAGGTCCACGGACGGGCCCGCGCCGCGACCAGGGAGGGTGGCCGGTGACGGCAGCGACCAGCAGCGTCCCCGACGTGCGCACGGGCGCGGCTCCGGAGGGGGGCTGGGCCGCCGCGCTGGCGGCGGTGCTCGCCGACCCCGCCCAGCCGGCGCTCGTGTTCCAGCCGATCGTGGACCTGCGCCGAGGCGTCGTCGCCGGCTACGAGGCGCTGTCCCGCTTCCCCGCCGCCCCCGGGATCGGCCCGGACCGGTGGTTCGCCATGGCCGACGAGCTGGGGCTCGGCGCCCGCCTGGAGGGCCGGGTCGTCGCCGCCGCCCTGCGCGCCCGCGCGGACCTGCCGGAGGGCTGCTTCCTGTCGGTGAACGTGAGCCCCCACCTGCTCACCGAGCCGGAGGTCGCCGACGTGCTGCTGGCCGCTCCCGACCTCGGCCGGCTGGTGCTGGAGCTCACCGAGCACGTGCCCGTCGGCGACCACCAGCGCCTCACCGCGCTGCTGTCCCGGCTGCGCGCGGCCGGAGCGGCGATCGCGCTCGACGACGCCGGCTCGGGCTACTCCGGGCTGCAGCAGCTCGCGCTGCTGAGCCCCCAGTTCGTCAAGCTGGACCGCGCGCTGGTCGACCACGCCGACCGCGACGAGGCCAAGCTCGCGCTGGCCGAGCTGCTGGGCACCTACGCCGGGCGGCTGGACGCGTGGCTGCTGGTGGAGGGGATCGAACGGCCCGAGGAGCTGGCCGCGTTCGTGCGGCTGGGGGTGCCGCTGGCCCAGGGCTACCTGCTGGCCCGGCCCGCCCCCGGCTGGTCGCAGCTGGACCCGGGGGCCGCCGAGCTGCTGCGGACGATGGCCGGGCGGGTGCACCAGGCCGACACGATCGGCTCGCTGGTCGAGACGGTGCCCTCGGTGGCCGTCGGCGACCTGGCCGGCGACCCCGCGGGGGAGCTGGCGGTGGACCTCGCCGAGGCCCGGGCACGGTTCGCCGCCGACGCCGGCCTGGACGTGCTGGTGACCGTCGACTCGCTGGGCTGCCCCACGCACCTGGTCCGGCCGGCGGCGCGGGACGGCGACGCCCCGGGCGAGCTGCAGGTCGTGCCGGTCAGCCTGCGCGTGCGGCCGGAGGCCCAGCTGGTCGAGGTCGCGACCCGGGCGATGACCCGGGTCGCCCCGCGGCGGTTCGACCCGGTGGTGTGCGTCGCCGACGGGGGCCGGCTGCTCGGCCTGGTCCGCCCCGAACGGATGACGCTGCGGCTGGCCGAGCTCAAGGGCGGGGTCCTGGCTGCCGACGCGGCACGGTGAGTCGTCCCCCCGCGCAGCGGCAGAACCCCGGAGGTCCCCGGTGAAGCAGTTCGACTGCTCCGACGTGGTGCCCGGTTGCGGAGGCAGCTTCCGCGCTGCCACCGCCGACGAGATCGTCGCCCTCGGCCGGGTCCACGCCGCCGTGCACCACGGCGTCGTGGGGGAGGCTTACACCCCGGAGATCGAGGCCGCCGTCCGCGGCCTCATCCGCGACATCGGCTGAGCCTGGGGCTCCCCGAGCACAGGGCGGCGCGTCGACGGTCGACGTCCGCCGCGACACCCGGTGCCGCACGGCTGCGGCCCAGAGATCACGGAGGAACCCGGTGAAGGAGTTCGACTGCGCCGACGTCGTCCCCGGCTGCGGAGCCAGCTTCCGCGCCCCGACGGCGGAGGAGCTGCTGCTGCACGGGCGCGTGCACGCCGAGCACGGCCATGGCAAGGGGGCCGCGGACATGCCCGGGGTCGACGTCGTCGTGGGGCGCGCGATCCGCGACGTCTGAGGCCGGCCGGCTCAGCTGCCCTCGGGGCCCCGGTGCGCCTTGACGACGACGAGGACGTCCTCGCTCTGCAGGGTGCCGATGAGCGGGTCGTCGAAGCGCAGCGTGCGCCCGCCCCGGGTCACCGACAGCACCACGTCGCGCAGCTGGCGAGGGCTCAGCCCCACCTCGGAGTGGGTGACCGTGCGCTGCTGCAGGTCCAGCCCGCGGCCGGCGGTGAGCAGGTCCTCGACCGCCGCCACCACCCGGGGCTGGTCGGTGGACAGGCCCAGCAGCCGGCCCGAGGTCGCCGCGGTGGTGATCACCGTGTCGGCGCCGGACTGGCGCAGCAGGCTGGCGTTCTCCTCCTCGCGGACGCTCGCGGTGATCGGCACCGTGGGGTTCAGCTGCCGCACCGTGAGCGTGATCAGCACCGAGGCGTCGTCCCGGTGCGCGGCCACGATGACCGCCCGGGCCTTCTCCACCGCTGACCGGCGCAGCACCTCGGTGCGCCCGGCGTCGCCGAGAATCCCGGTCAGGCCGGCCTCCGTCGCCTCCTCGATCATCCGCGGGTCGGTGTCGACCACCACGATGCGCTCGGCGTCGGTCCCGGTGGTCAGGAGCGCGCGGATGGCGCTGCGGCCCTTGGTGCCGTAACCGCAGACGACGACGTGCTGGCGCACGCGGGACCTCCAGCGTCGAAGTCGGAACTCCTCCCGGGAGCGCGCGGTGAGCGCCTCCAGGGTGGTCCCGATGAGCACGATCAGGAACATGATGCGCAGGGGCGTGATCAGCAGGATGTTGACCAGGCGTGCGCCTGGCGTGACCGGGGTGATGTCGCCGTACCCGGTGGTGGAGAGGCTCACGGTGGCGTAGTACGTGGCATCCAGGAAGCTGATCTCGCCGCCCTGGCTGTCCTGGTAGCTGTCCCGGTGCAGGTAGACGATCAGCACGGTGAGCATGAGCACGACGGCGGCGATGAGCACCCGCCGCCACACCTGCCGGGCCGGGGATGCCTCGACGTGCGCGAGCTGGACGCCGGTGTGGTCGCCGTGGTTCAGCACGGAGCCGGCCCCTTCCTGGTCACCGGGGGGACGATAGCGACCGGGATCCCTCCACCGCGGTCACCCCGGGTCGGCGGTGTCGGGTTGCGACGCGGCCGGGCCGACGCCGGGGCCCTGGGCGACGTGGTCGAGCACCCGCTGGAGCAGCCCGTGCAGGGTGGCCGCCTCTGCCTCGGTCAGGCCCAGCGCCTCCGGTCGTCCCAGCTCCGCGAGCAGCGGGCCGGCGGCGGCCAGCGCCGCGTGCCCGGCGTCGGTGAGCCGCACGTCGATGCGCTGCCCCCGGCGCACCTCCTCCTGCCGCTCGATCCAGCCGGCGTCGGCCAGGCTGCGCAGCAAGGCGCTCATGCTCTGCGGGGTCAGCTGGAGCCGGCGCGCCAGCTCGGCGGAGGTGAGCACGCGGTCCCGGGCCAGGTGCACCAGGACGAAGAAGGTGTGCGTCCGCAGCCCGACCCGGGCCAGCTGCGCCGCGAACAGGCCGCTGACCGCGGCGCCCGCGCGGGCCAGCGCGTAGGCGGGGATGCCGCCGGGGTCCTGGGCGACCCAGCCGGGGACCCGTGGACGCGGACCGCCTCCGTCCGATGGGTGCTCCATGGAGGGAGACCGTAGGTTGTGCCCCTGACCATCAGTTGACTGATGGTCATCCGGGAGGGGGGACGCGTGGGCCGACTGACCGACTGGGTGCTGCGGCACAGACGCCTGGTGGTGCTGGGCTGGCTGGCGGTGGCCGTCGTCGGCGGGGTGCTCGCCCCGCGCACCATCGACCGGCTGGGCTTCGACTTCTCCACCCCGGGCCAGCCGGCCTACGAGACGAACGTCGACATCCAGCAGCGGTTCGGCAACGGCGGCGGCGCCGATCCACTGCTGGTCGTCGTCACCGCACCCGAGGGGGCCCGGGTCACCGACGCCCCCGACGAGCTGGCCGAGCTCTACGGCCGCCTGGAGCAGCCCGGCTGGCGGGTGGCCACCCCGCTGGACGGCGGCCCCGGCGCCGACGGGCTGATCGGCGAGGACGGCCGGACGGCGGTGGCGCTGGTCTGGCCTCCGGTGGTCGACGGGCCGGCGCCCTACGCCGCCGCCCTCCCGCAGCTGGAGGGCAGCCTGCAGGGGGTGACCGTGGCCGGCGCCGAGCCGGTGGTCACCGGCCGTGACGTGCTGGCCGAGGGCGGCGGGGACCAGCGACCGATCGTCGTGGAGATCGCGCTGGGCGCGGGCGGTGCCATGGTCGTGCTCGCCCTGGTTTTCGGGTCGCTGCTGGCCCTGGTGCCGCTGCTGATGGCCGCGGTCGCGATCACCACGACGTTCCTGCTAGTGCTCGGGCTGACCGCGCTCACCGACGTCAGCTTCATCGTGCAGTACCTGGTCGGCCTGATCGGGCTGGGCGTGGCCATCGACTACTCGCTGCTGGTCGTCTTCCGCTGGCGGGAGGAGCGGGCGGCCGGCGCGGACGACGACGAGGCGATCCGCACCGCGATGCGCACCGCCGGCCGCGCCGTGGTGTTCAGCGGCGTCACCGTCGCCATCTCGCTGCTGGCCCTGGTGGTGCTGCCGCTGCCGTTCCTGCGCGCGGTCGGTTTCGGCGGGCTGTTCATCCCGCTGGTCAGCGTGCTGGTCGCGCTGACCCTGCTGCCGGCCGTGCTGGCCTCCGTCGGCCGCCGGCTGGAGTGGCCGCGTCGCCGGCCGCCGGCGGCGGAGAGCCGGCTCTGGCACCGCATCGGCAGCGCCGTGGTGCGCCACCGCTGGGTCTCGGCGGTGCTCGCGACCGCCCTGCTGGTGGTGCTGGCCCTCCCCGTCCTGGGCATCCGGCTGGGCTCGCCCGAGGTCGGCGCGACCGCGGGCGGGTCGAGCCCGGCCGCCACCGCGTTCGGCCAGGTCACCGACGCCGGGATGTCGGCGGGGCTGGCGCGCCCGGTCGAGGTGCTCACCGACGACCGGGACGCGGCCGTCGCCGCCCTGGCCGACGTCCCGGGGGTGGCCGAGGTGCTGGCGCCCCCGGGTGACCCCTGGGTGCAGGGCGGGTCCCGGGGGCAGGGCGGAGGGCAGGGCGGGGCCGGGCTGGTCGACGTGGTGCTGGCCGCCGACCCGTCGTCCGCGGCCGGCCGGGACGCGCTCACCGCGGTGCGCGCGGCCGCCGACGACCTGCCGGGCGCCCGGGTCGGCGGGACCGCGGCCGGCGACGCCGACTCGGTCGACGCCGTGTACGGCAACGCCTGGTGGGTGCTGCTGCTCGTCGTGGGGGTGACCCTCGCGCTGCTCGCGCCCGCGCTGCGCTCGGTCTGGCTGCCGGTCAAGGCGCTGCTGCTCAACGCCGTCTCGATCGCCGCCGCCTACGGGATGACCGTCTGGATCTGGCAGGAGGGCCACCTCACCGAGCTGCTGTTCGGCGCCAGCGCCACCGGCACGCTCACCTTCTGGGTGCCGGTCGCGGCGTTCTCGTTCCTGTTCGGCCTGTCGATGGACTACGAGGTGTTCATCCTGTCCCGCATCCGGGAGGGCCACGAGGCGGGCCTGGGCACCGACGAGGCGACCGTGCGCGGGGTGGCCCACACCGGGCGGCTGGTGACCTCGGCGGCGCTGATCCTCTTCCTCGCCTTCATCGCGCTGTCGACCGTGCCGGTGGTCGACGTGCAGATCTTCGCCACCACCCTGGCGCTGGGCATCCTGCTCGACGCGACCGTGGTGCGCGGCGTGCTCACCCCGGCGCTGGTCGCCGCGTTCGGCGAGGTGAACTGGTGGTGGCCGCTGCGGGGGAGGCGGCGGCGGGCCAGGATGGCCGGGTGAGCGAGCAGCGCAGGGCCCTGGTCCTCGGTGGCGGCGGGATCACCGGGATCGCCTGGGCGACGGGGGTGCTCACCGGGCTCGCCGACGCCGGCATCGACCTGTCCCGCGCCGACCTGGTGGTCGGCACCTCCGCCGGGTCGGTGGTCGGCACCCAGGTGCGCAGCGGCGTCCCGCTCACCGAGCTGTTCGAGCGGGAGGTCGCCCCGCCGCGGCCGGGGCAGACGGCCCGGCTGGGCCGGCGCACGCTGGCCCGCTACGGGCTGGCGATGCTCCTGGCCCGGCGGGACGACGCCGCGTTCCGCCGCCGGGTGGGGGCGCTGGCCGTGGCCGCGGCCGACGGTGGGGCCACCCCCTCGGAGGCGGACTGGCGGGGCATGATCGCCGCCCGGCTGCCCGGGACGGAGTGGCCGGACCGGCCGCTTCTGCTCACCGCGGTCGACGCGGAGAGCGGGGAGTTCCGCACCTTCACCCGCGGGTCGGGCGTGGAGCTGCTCGCGGCGGTGGCGGCCAGCTGCGCGGTCCCCGGGGTGTACCCGCCGGTGACCATCGACGGGCGGCGCTACGTCGACGGCGGGATGCGGTCGGCGGCCAACGCCGACCTGGCCACCGGCTGCGACCGGGTGGTCGTGGTGGCCCCGATCCCGCGGGGGAGGGGGCCGATCGCGGGGGTGGACGCGCAGGTGACCGGGATGATCAGCCGGGTCGCCGTCGTCGCGCCGGACGAGGGCAGCCGGGCGGCGATCGGGAAGAACGTGCTCGACCAGGCCGCCCGACCGGCGTCCGCCCGGGCCGGCCGTGCCCAGGCCGCCGCGGTCGCCGCGGAGGTCGCCGAGGCCTGGGGCTGACGCCACTCCGGTCCGGACGCCGGCCCGGTGGGGCACCCCGCGGCGCGACCCGCCGGGGGACGCGCCGTCCGCGGCCGCCGGTTCACCCGTTGTTCGTGGAGCCCTGCCTGTGCGGGGGCTGAGGTCGCACTGTGCTGGGTGGACGGGCCGCCGGCGAGGGTCGCCGTCCGAGCCCGGAGGGGTTCCGATGAGCCGTACGTCCCGGCTGTCCGCCGCTGCGCTGACCGCCGTGCTCGCCGTCCTGCTGTCCCTGGTGGTCGCCCCGGCCTCCTGGGCCACCCCACCGCGCGGCGTTCACCCCGGTGCCGACGCCGCCGAGGACCTGCTGGTCATCGGCCACCGGGGTGCCTCCGGCTACCGGCCGGAGCACACGCTCGCCTCCTACGAGCTGGCCGCCCGGACGGGGGCGGACTACATCGAGTGCGACGTGGTGAGCACCGCCGACGCCGTGCTGGTCTGCCGGCACGAGAACGAGATCTCCGGCACCACCGACGTGGCCGACCACCCGGAGTTCGCCGACCGGCGGACCACGAAGACGGTGGACGGCGTCGAGCTGACCGGCTGGTTCACCGAGGACTTCACGCTGGCCGAGCTGAGGACGCTGCGGGCGGTCGAGCGGCTGCCGGAGCTGCGGGAGGAGAACACCCTCTACGACGGGCTGTTCGCCGTACCGACCCTGGACGAGTTCCTCGAGCTGCGGGCCGACCTCAGCCGCGAGCTGCGCCGGGAGATCGGCGTCTACATCGAGACCAAGCACCCGACCTACTTCGACGGGGTGGGCCTCTCGCTGGAGGAGCCGCTGCTGGCCGACCTGCGGGAGGCCCGTCTGAACCGCCGGCACGCCCCGGTGTTCCTGCAGTCGTTCGAGACGGCCAACCTCCGGGAGCTGCACGCGGCCCGGGTGCGGGTGCCGCTGGTCCAGCTGCTGTCGGCCAGCGGTGCCCCGGCGGACCTGGTGGCCGCCGGTGACCCGCGGACCTACGCCGACCTCTCCACCGCAGCCGGACTGGCCGCCATCGCCCGGTACGCCGACGGGGTGGGCCCGGAAAAGGCCCAGGTCATCCCGCTGCGCGCCGACGGCACGCTGGGCGAGCCGACGTCCTTCGTGGCGGACGCCCACGCGGTCGACCTGCTGGTGCACCCCTACACGTTCCGCAACGAGAACGCGTTCCTGCCCGCCGATCTCGACGAGGGCACCGACCCGGCGGCCTACGGCCGGGCGATCGAGGAGCAGCTGCGCTTCTGGGAGGCCGGTGTGGACGGGCTGTTCACCGACAACCCGGACACCGGCGTGCTCACCCGCGACCTGTTCCTCGGCGCTGACCCGGCCGCGGCTCCCGCCGCCTGACGCACCCTGCGCTCGGCGAGTGGCAGCTCAGTGGGCGTCCCCGGCCTGGGAAGCCCACTGAGCTGCCACTCGGTGAGTGCGGCGGCGGTCCTTGCCAGCAGCTCGGCGGGGGAGTGGAGGTCGGCGGCGGTCACGAAGAGCACCCGCCAGCCGGCGGCCTGGAGTGCCTCGATGCGCCGCCGGTCCGCGGCGATGCGGGTGGTGTGCCACGCGCCCTCGTACTCCAGGGCGACGCGGTGCTCGGGCCAGGCGAAGTCGAGGCGCGCCAGGAACGCCCCGTCGCGCCGGACCACGTACTGGGCCACCGGGGGCGGCAGCGGGGACCGCTGGAGCAGCAGGCGCAGCCGGGTCTCCTGGGGTGAGGCGGCCAGCCCGTCGGCGAGGGCGCACGCCGTCCGGGCCCGGCGGCAGCCGCGGCCGGTCAGCTCGGCGGCCGTGAGCTGCAGCGTGGTCAGCGTGGTGGTCCGCGCCGCCACGAACCGGTCCAGCAGGACGACGCCGTCGTCCAGGGGGAGTCGTCCGGCGAGCTCCAGCGCCGTCGTCTCGGGGGCGGTCGCGCGGACTCCCTCGACGGGGCGCACCTGCTCTCGGCAGAGCACGCGCCGGTGCACCGTCACCCCCGGGGCGGCGCCGCGGGGTGCCCCCGGTGCGACGGTCACCTCCACGTCGTCCTCGGCGCCGGCGAGGTCGGTCAGCCCCCAGAGCACCGCGGCGCTCATCCCGGAGACGACGCCGTGGGGGAGGAGCAGGCGGCCCACCGCCCGCGCGCGCACCAGGTGGGTGATCTCGAGGGCGGCGTCGGCGTAGACGTCCGGGAAGAGTCGCACCCAGGCGCCGCTGCGCAGGTCGTCCCGGCTCAGCAGGCCGTCGCGGACGGCGGTCCTGCCGCGGAAGACGCGGCCACGGAGCCGTTCGGGACGGCGGGTCGGGCGGGGCACCGCTGCACCCTGCCGCACCGGGACAGGTCAGGCGGGCGTCGTCCACAGCCGTTGAGTGACAGCTCAGCGGGCTTCCCGCGTCGGGAAGACCCGCTGAGCTGTCACTCGGTCACTGGTCGTGCAGGTGCCGCAGCAGCGTCTCGCCGATGTCGCGCATCGCGGTGATCTGCTCGGGGGAGAGCTGGTCGAACAGGTGCGCCCGCACGCCCTCGACGTGCACCGGCGCGGCGGCCTCCAGGGCGGCGAAGCCCTCGTCGGTGAGGACGGCGAGCTGGCCGCGACCGTCCTCGGCGCAGACCTGCCGGCGGACCCAGCCGCGCTCCTCCAGCCGGGAGACCGCGTGCGAGAGCCGGCTGCGGGAGGACAGGCAGCGCTCGGCGAGCTCGCTCATCCGGAGCTGCCGGCCCTCGGTCTCCGACAGCTGGACCAGGATCTCGTAGTAGGCGTGCGAGATGCCGGTCTCCCGGGTGAGCTCGCGGTCCAGCAGGTCGTCCAGCAGCATCCAGCTGTACATGTAGGCCCGCCAGGCTCGTTGCTCGTCGGCGTCGAGCCAGCGGGTCCCGGCTGCCGCCGGGCGCTCGGGGGACACGTCGGTACTCACCCGCTCAGGGTACTGGCGGAATACTCAAGCTCTCAACTACGCTGACGCGCCACAGACCCAGTCAAGCGTTCAACCAGTTGGAGTCATCATGACCAGCACCACCCAGATCCCCGGTTACGTCGTCGGCACGTGGGACATCGACGCGTCCCACTCGACCGTCGGCTTCTCCGTCCGCCACATGATGGTCAGCAAGGTGCGTGGCTACTTCCGCGAGTTCTCCGGCGTGATCGTCACCGCCGAGGACCCGTCGCAGTCGTCGGTCACGGCCACCATCGACATGGACTCGATCGACACCCGGCAGGAGCAGCGCGACGCCCACATCAAGTCGGCCGACTTCTTCGACGTCGGCAACCACACCGTGATGGAGTTCCGCTCCACCGGCGTGCGCAACAAGGGTGAGGACTGGGTCGTCGAGGGCGACCTCACCATCAAGGGCATCACCAAGCCGGTCACCCTGGCCCTAGAGCTCAACGGCTTCGGCCCCGACGCCTACGGCGGCACCCGCGCCGGCTTCTCCGGCAAGACCTCCATCTCCCGCAAGGAGTTCGGCGTCGACATCGACATGCCGATGGACGGCGGCGGCGTCGTCGTCGGCGACAAGATCGACGTCGAGCTGGAGATCGAGGGCGTGCTCCGCACCGCCTGACGAAGGTCGAAGGGCCTTCCTCCTCCCCACCACTCGCGAGCTCGCGGCGGGCCCCTGGAGGAAGGCCTTTCCCCCGCCACTCGCAAGCTCGGCGCGGGACTCTGCAGAGGGGCCGGCCGCCGGGCGCGTGGCGCTCGACGGTCACGTCACGTTCGAAGGTCCCGGGCGGTGCCCGGGACCTTCGACATCTGTCGGCCCCTTCGGGTGAACACGCAGCTCATCGCCAGGAACTCCCCGGGCCTGCGGGACGACAGTGGGGGAGTGGACGGACGAGGAGGCGCGGTGGCGCCCTGGCTGGCGACGGCGGCGCGGCTGCTGCTGGGCGTCGTCCTGGTGGTCGCCGGCGCGCTGAAGCTGCCCGACCCGGGCGCCGCCGAGCGGGCCGTGCGCGCCTACCGGCTGCTGCCCGAGGCGCTGGTGAGCCCAGTCGCGTTCGGCCTGCCGGTGATGGAGATCGCCGCCGGCCTGGCCCTGCTGGCCGGCGTGTTCGTGCGCACTGCGGCGATCGCCGCGGCGGTGCTGATGGCCGTCTTCATCGCCGCGATCGCCGCCGCATGGGCCCGCGGCCTGCAGATCGACTGCGGCTGCTTCGGCGGCGGCGGTGAGGTCGCGGCCGGCCAGACCGCCTACCCCGGCGAGATCGCGCGGGACACCGGCCTGCTGCTGGTCGCCCTCGCGCTGGCGTGGTGGCCGCGGTCGAGGCTCGCCCTCGGCGCGCCACCCCTCGACAGGACGGAGGTCACCGGTGTCCGGTGAGGAGAAGCGGAACGCTGCCCGGCAGCGGATCGCGCGGAAGCGGGCCGCCGAGGCCGAGGCCCGGGCGGCCGCCGAGCGGCGCCGGCGCACGGTGATCGGCGGCGTGGCCGCCGCCGTCGTGCTCGTGGTCGCCCTCGTCGTCGTCTTCATCGTCCAGTCCTCCCGGACCTCCACCGACACCGACGCCGCCGCGCCCACCGGCACCACCGGGGACGGGTACACCGTCGCAGTCGGCGCGGCCGACGCCCCGGTGACCCTGGATCTCTACGAGGACTTCCAGTGCCCGGCGTGCGCCCAGCTGGAGGCCAGCAGCGGCGACACCGTCCAGCGGCTGGTCGACGACGGCACGGTGCGCCTGCGCTACCACGGGATGGCCTTCCTCGACCGCGCCTCGACCACCGAGTACTCCAGCCGGGCGCTCAACGCGGCCGCCGTCGTGCTGGACGCGGGTGGCACGGACGCCTACCGGGCGTTCCACGAGCTGCTCTTCGCCCACCAGCCCGAGGAGGGCGGTCCGGGCCTGACCGACGACCAGCTCGTCGAGTACGCGGCGCGGGCCGGCGCCACCGGGGACGCCGTCGAGTCCGCCATCCGCGACCGGCGCTACGCCGACTGGGTGGCCGCGGCCACCGACCGGGCCAGCCAGGACGGCGTCAACGCCACGCCGACCGTCCTCGTCGACGGCGAGCAGTTGGACACCAGCGACCTGACCCCCGACGAGATCACCGCCGCCGTGCAGGCCGCCGCCCAGGGCTGACCTCCCCGGCTGCCGGCTCCGGGTGGGGGAAGCTGCGGCGGTGACCCGCGCTCGCAACGCCGTCCTCGCCGTCGGTGCGTTCGGTGGGCTGCTGGCCGCCGCCGGCGCGCTGCGCGCCGGCCGGTACACGCCGGAGTGGCTGGAGTCCGGCCCGCCCTGCGAGCTGGCGGGGGAGTGCACGGCCGCCGACGTCGAGGCGGCGTTGCAGCGCCTGTGGTGGCCGGTCGGTGGCGGTCTGGTGGTGCTGGTCGTCGCCGCTGTGCTGCTCGCGTGGGTCCTGCCGGCCCGGCGTGCGCAGCAGACCGCGCGGCGCTTCCCCGCGCCGGTGCACGCCCTGACCGCCGGGGCGGTCGCCTTCGGTGCGGCCCTGCTGGCGGGGTTCCCGCTGCTGTTCGCGGCGTTCTGGGGCACGCACGGCCTCGCCGTCACCCTCGCGGCGGCCTGGCTGGCGCAGTCGGTCGTGGTGCTGTGGGTGGGGCAGTTCGGGGACCCGGTCGCCTCCACCCCGGGGCGGGCGTGGCTCGCCGCGCTCACGGTGAGCGCGGCGGGCGTCGGGGCCGTGGTGCTCACCTGGGCGACGCTCGAGGAGCCGCGGCTGGAGGTGCTCCCGGTGGTCGACGCCGTGGTGGTCGCGGTCGCCGTGCTGGGCCAGCGGTCGCTGCAGTGGCTCGGGCAGCGCCCGGTGTGGCCGTCGGTGGCCGGGGGCGTCGCCGTGCTCGCCGCCGGGGTGCTGCTGCTGGTCGGGGTCCTGACCCCCGGACCGGCGGAGAGCCCGGTGGCGTACCCGGCCCCGCCGGTCGAGCCGGCACCGGCACCGACGCCGACCCCCGTCCCCACGCCGACACCGGAGCCGACACCGGAGCCGACGCCGGAGCCGGTGGTGGCCGACGTGCCGTGCGTGCAGCAGGACCTGTCCTTCCACGTCGGCGGGTTCGACGCCGCCATGGGCGCCCGCGCGGCTGCGCTGGTGGCCACCAACACCGGGTCCTCGCCCTGCTGGTTGGAGGGCGTCCCGGTCGTCGTCCTGCTGCAGGACGGGGAGCCGCTCGCCCTGCAGGTCGGACCGGGGCAGGCCCCGGAGGGGGGACCCGCCGAGGTTCAGCGGGTCGGCGTCGCGCCCGGTGGCCGGGCGTTCGCGCTGCTCACCTGGCGCAGCTACGGCGGCTGGGCCGACCAGGAGACGCCGCAGGCGGTCACCGTCGCGCTGGACGCGTCCACCACGCTGGTCGAGGCGCGGCTGACCGGGCACGGCGGATCGGCGCCGTTCGACATCGCCGACGGCGGCGCGTGGGGCATCGCACCGTGGGCGCCGGAGCGCTGACCCGGCGGCGGGGGAGACTGGTGGGCATGTCGCCCTCGACCCTCGCCCGCGTGCAGACCCGCTTCCCGTCCGCCGTCCTCGCCGCGGTGGGACTGGCCGCCGGCTTCGGGGTCGCGCAGGGCACCGGGGTGCGGGCGCTGGGCGGGCTCGTCTTCGCCGCGGGTGGGCTGGGCGCCGCCTGGCTCTGGTACCGCCGCCGCGGGCTCGCGGTCGCTGCGGGCCTGGCCGTCGCGTACGTGGCTGCCTTCGTGCTCGCCCACGTGCTCGCCCTCGGCGTCGGCTGGCCGGCATGGCTGGCGGTCGGGCTGGTCACCGTGGCGGTCGCCGCGCTGTCCTGGGTCGTCGCCGACCGCGCGCCGTCCCCTGTCTGAGCCGCCCGTCCGAGTGCGGGACCGGTCACAGCCGGTCGGAGGGGGCCCGTCGTCCCTTAGCATGGGAAGGTCTCGGCCGCCTGGGCCGTTATGACTGGTGCGCGCGGTTGCGCGCGGACCCCCACGCGATCCCCCGAGGTGCCTCTCCGCATGCCCACCCGCAACGACCTGCGCAACGTGGCGATCGTCGCCCACGTCGACCACGGCAAGACGACCCTCGTCGACGCCCTGCTCCGGCAGGCGGGTGCCCTGGGCCGCGCCAAGGGCGAGGGGACGGACAACGACTCGACCCAGGACCGGGTCATGGACTCGATGGACCTGGAGCGCGAGCGCGGGATCACCATCCTCGCCAAGAACACCGCCATCCGACTGGCCGACTCCGACGGCAACCCCGTCGTCGTCAACATCGTCGACACCCCCGGCCACGCCGACTTCGGCGGTGAGGTCGAGCGCGGCCTGTCCATGGTCGACGGCGTCGTCCTGCTCGTCGACGCCTCCGAGGGCCCGCTGCCGCAGACCCGCTTCGTGCTCCGCAAGGCGCTGGGCAAGGGGATGCCGGTCATCCTCGCGGTGAACAAGACCGACCGTTCCGACGCGCGCATCGAAGAGGTCGTCGACGAGTGCTACGAGCTGTTCCTCGAGCTGCTCGAGGACGCCGGGATGGACGCCGACGCGCTCGAGTTCCCGATCGTCTACTGCAACGGCCGCACCGGCCAGGCGTCGCTGAACCGCCCGGAGAACGGCACCGTGCCGGACAGCCCGGACCTCGCGCCCCTGGTCACGACGCTGCTGGACACCATCCCGGCGCCGGAGTACGACGCCGAGGAGCCGCTGCGCGCGCAGGTCACCAACCTCGACGCCTCCCCGTTCCTGGGCCGGCTGGCGCTGCTGCGCATCCACTCCGGTGAGATGAAGCGGGGCCAGCAGGTGGCCTGGTGCAAGGTCGACGGCACCATCCAGCGCGTCAAGATCACCGAGCTGCTGGTCACCGAGGGCCTGACCCGCACCCCGGCCGATAGCGCCGGCCCCGGCGACCTGGTCGCCATCGCCGGCATCGAGGACATCATGATCGGCGACACCCTCGCCGACCCGAACGACCCGCGCCCGCTGCCGCCGCTCACCGTCGACGAGCCGTCGATCTCGATCACCATCGGGATCAACACCTCGCCGCTGTCGGGCAAGTCGGGCAAGAAGCTGACCGCCCGGCTGATCAAGAACCGGCTCGACCAGGAGCTGGTCGGCAACGTCTCGGTGCGCATGCTGCCCACCGAGCGCCCCGACACCTGGGAGATGCAGGGCCGCGGCGAGCTGGCGCTGGCCATCCTCGTCGAGCAGCTGCGCCGCGAGGAGTTCGAGCTCACCGTCGGCCGTCCGCAGGTGGTCACCAAGGAGATCGACGGCAAGCTGCACGAGCCGGTCGAGCGGGTCACCATCGACACCCCCGGCGAGTACGTCGGCACGCTCACCCAGGCGCTGGCCGTCCGTCGTGGGCGCCTGGAGAACCTGGTGCACCACGACACCGGCTGGGCGCGGATGGAGTACATCGTCCCCTCGCGCGGGCTGATCGGGTTCCGCACCGAGTTCCTCACCGAGACCCGGGGCACCGGGGTGCTGAACCACAACCTCGAGGGCTACGAGCCGTGGCTGGGCGACATGCGCGCCCGCCCGACCGGCTCGCTGGTCGCCGACCGCAGCGGCGTGGCGACGACCTACTCGATGTTCTCCCTGCAGGAGCGCGGCCAGATGATGGTCGAGCCCGGCACCGAGGTCTACGAGGGCATGATCGTCGGTGAGAACTCCCGTCCGGACGACATGGACGTGAACATCACCAAGGAGAAGAAGCTCACCAACATGCGCAAGTCCACCTCCGAGGAGCTGGAGCGGCTGATCCCGCCGAAGCTGCTGAACCTGGAGCAGGCGCTGG
This sequence comes from Modestobacter sp. SYSU DS0657, assembly GCF_054050925.1. Taxonomy (NCBI): domain Bacteria; kingdom Bacillati; phylum Actinomycetota; class Actinomycetes; order Geodermatophilales; family Geodermatophilaceae; genus Modestobacter; species Modestobacter sp. SYSU DS0657. Next base: position 27,763 of record NZ_JBJHAG010000010.1, read on the forward strand.
AGTTCTGCGCCGAGGACGAGTGCGTGGAGGTCACCCCGGGCGCCGTGCGGGTGCGCAAGGTTGAGCTCGACCAGACGATCCGCGGCCGATCCCGGAACCGGAAGCCCAAGCCCTGAGAAAGGTCCCGTCCCTCTCATCCCTCGCACGCTCGGGTGAGCCTCCGGACGGGGCCTGACCGACGGACGCCGTCGTCCCCACCGGGGACGGCGGCGTCCGTCGTTCCCGGCCCGCCCGCTCCGGCGCGCCCGCACTCCCGCCTCTCGCTGTTGATCATCGGCGGGTGGTCCTACCGTGCGGCGTGTCGGGGCGCCACATGCCGATGATCAACGACAGGGTGGGTGGGACTCTTGTGGTCAGAGTTGCCACTTATGAACACAGCGTGATGACGGGCCGGGGCGCCCGGACACGTTGCGCGACGATGCCCGTACCGCGTCGGGGTGTCGCGCGCGGCGGCCTACTTTCCGCTCGGGAGACGTGCGTCCGGCAGGGGAAGGCCGGGCGGCGTCTGGGGGAACTGTGCGGAAGGTGGTCGGAGAACCGATGACGGTGCAGCGGGCAATGGGCTTCCGGAACGGGATCGACGTGCGGGTGCGCCTGCGGCGGGAGGGGGCCCGGGCGGACGTCGCGGTCGACGGCGCGTGGTGGCCGCGCAGCCGCGACCTCGCGGCCGAGCTCCCCGAGCTGGTGGCGGCCCTGGCCGGGCTGGGCGTGCGGGTCGAACGGTTCACCTACCCGTCCACGGTGTGGCAGCCGGTCGACCGCCGGATCGCGGTGGCCGGCCGGATCGTGCGCACCGGGGCCTTCACCAGCATGGACCCGCAGCTGGTCTCGCTCACCGTCGAGGACGACCGGCGGCTGGACCTGCTGGTCGTCCCGCCGGAGGCCGACGCGCTCACCGGTGTGCGGGCGCTGCGGCTGGCCGGGCTGAAGGAGAGCACCGGCAACGCCCAGCGGGTGCTGGCCGCTGCCGGCTCCCGGCCGGGCCCGGAGGTCGTCCCGCTCACCAGCGTCCGCGCCGGCTGACCCCTGCGCCCGGGGGCTACGCCGCGAGCGAACCGGCTCGACGGCGGCCTCCCGGGTGCGATGGGGTCAGCGCATGCGACTCCTGGTGCTCGGCGGCACGCACTTCCTCGGCCGGCACGTGGTCACCGCCGCGCTCGCCCGCGGGCACGAGGTGGCCACCTTCACCCGTGGCGTCTCCGGCGCGCCACCGGACGGCGTGCTGGCGCTGCACGGCGATCGGGACGACCCCGACGCGCTGCCCGCAGCGCTGGACGGCTGGGCACCCGAGCTCGTCGTCGACACCTCGTGCCAGACCCGGGCCGCTGCCGGCCACGCCGCTGCCGCGCTGGCCGGCGTCTCCGGCTACGCCTTCGTCAGCAGCCTCAACGCCTACCGCAACTGGCCTCCCGGGCCCGTGCGGGACGAGGACGAGCCGACCTGGGAGACGCCCGACGACGACTACGGGCCGGTGAAGGCGCACGCCGAGCGGGTGCTGGGCGCGGCGCTGGGCCGGCGGTTCCTGACCGCTCGTGCCGGACTGCTGGTGGGCCCGCACGACCCGCTCTACCGGCTGGGCTGGTGGTTGGACCGGATCGCGGCCGGCGGACGGGTCGTCGTCCCCGAGCACCTGGACCAGCCGATCGCGCTGGTCGACGCCCGTGACCTGGCGGGATGGCTGGTGGAGATGGCCGAGCGGCCCCCCGGCGGGGCCGTCAACGCCACCGGCCCGGTGGAGATGACCACCTTCGGTGACCTGCTGGAGACGTGCCGCGAGGTCACCGGCGGCGACGTCGAGTGGGTGCCGGTGGCCGAGGCCGAGCTGACGGCGGCCGGCGTGCAGCCGTGGCACCACCTCCCGCTGTGGCTGCCGGCCGACGTCGCGGTGACCGCCTGGGACGTCGGCACGACCCGGGCCCGCGCGCTCGGCCTGCCGTCCCGCCCCGTCCGCGCCTCGGTCGCCGACACCTGGGCGTGGATGCAGGCCGCACCGCGCCCCGAGCCGCCGGCCGGGCGTTCGTTGCCGGGGCTGCCCCCCGCCCTGGAGCAGGCGCTGCTCACCGCGGTGGGGTGACCCGTGCCCGCAGGGTGGAGCCGCGTGCGCCCGCGGCCCCACCCTGCTCCGGACGGCTCACCCTCGCCGGCGGGCCCGGACGATCTCGTCGGCGTGGTGGTGACCGTCGTCGCCGGCCGGCCGCGGTCGCGCCTCGGCGACCAGCACCTCCCAGGCGCCCGGGTCCAGCACGGCGGCGACCTCGGTGGCGGCGGCGAACCGGTCGGCGCCCCAGCGGGCAGCGGCCTCCTCCTGGTGGGCGTGGCCGACCCACAGCAGGGTCCCGCCGGCGGCGACCGCGGCCATCAGCCGCGGCAGCAGGACCTCCCGCTGCTCCGCCGTCGGGTGCAGGAAGTGCGCGGTGACCAGGTCGAAGGCCGCGACCGGCGGGTGCCAGTCCTCGAACGACCCCTGCACCCACTCCACCCGGTCGCTCACCCCGGCGGCCGCCGCGTGCTCGGCGGCGCGGGCGAGGGCCACCGCCGACCAGTCCAGGCCGGTCACCCGCCAGCCGCGGCCGGCGAGCCAGAGGACGTCGCCGCCCTCGCCGCAGCCGACGTCCAGGGCCCGCGCCGGGGGCAGGCCGGCGGCCTCGGCCACCAGCGTCGGGTTGACCCGGCCGCTCCACAGCGTCGGGGCCTCGCGGTACCGCTCCTCCCAGGAGGCGTGGTCGTGACCGCTCCCGCCGGGGACGTGCTCGTGCTCGTGCTGCTGGGTGTGCTCGTGCACCGTCTGCTCCTCAGATCCCGTGCCGGCGGTCGCCGAGCACCTGGTCGCGCCGCTCCCGCTCCGTCGCCGCGGAGAAGGGTGCCGCCCGGCGTGCCGCGACGGCCTGCCGGGTCTCCTCCATGCTCAGTTCGCCGTTGATGCCGGCGCCGGCCTTCAGCCCGGCAGCGGCCGCCCCGATGACCTGCGTCATCAGGTCGGTGACGTTGCCGGCCACCCACACCCCGGGGACGTCGGTCGTGCCCACCGGCGTCGCCGGGACGGCGTGGCCCACCACCTGACCCATGGCCTCCACCGGCTGCACCGGCAGGCCGAGGGACTCCAGGACGGCGGAGCGGGCGGTGAACCGGGGGGCGACGACCAGGGCGTCGCGCGGCACCACCCGCCCGGAGGCCAGCCGGACGCCGGACAGCCGGTCGCCGGTGGCCTCGACGGCAGCGACCTCCCCGGTCACCACCGCGACGCCGCGGGCGGCCAGCTGCTCCCACTCCTCGTCGGAGGGCTCCGGCGCGGTGTGCAGGAAGAGCGTCACGTCCTGGCTCCACTGCCGCCACATCAGCGCCTGGTGCACCGCCATCGGGCCGGTCGCCAGGATGCCGATCGCCTGGTCGCGCACCTCCCAGCCGTGGCAGTACGGGCAGTGCAGGACGTCGTGCCCCCACCGCTCCCGCAGTCCGGGCACCTCCGGCAGCTCGTCGACCAGTCCGGTGGTCACCAGCAGCCGCCGGGCGGCCACGGTCCGCCCGTCGGCGAGTGCGACGGTGAACCCGTCGTCGTCCCGGGCGGCCGAGACCACCTCGCCGGACACCACCTCGCCGCCGTAGCCGGCGACCTCGGCGCGGCCGACCGCGAGCAGGTCGCCGGGCGAGGTGCCGTCCCGGCCCAGGTAGTTGTGCATCTCGGTCGCCGGGGCGTTGCGCGGCTCCCCGCCGTCCACCACCAGCACCGACCGGCGGGCCCGGCCCAGTGCCAGTGCCCCGCTCAGCCCGGCGGCACCGCCGCCGACCACCACCACGTCGTACCGCTCGCCCATGGTCGCGCTCCTCGTCCCCGGGCGGCCGGGGTTCGGCCGCCGTCGGGGTCGAGGATGCGAGCGCCGCAGCCTGGACGACAAACATCCTTGCCGGTCCAGCAAACCGGGGCCGGGAGTGGCCTGATCACCCCCGGGCGGGTGTGGCTTACTCGCGGGGAGCGCTGGGGCGGCCGGCGCGGACGCCCGCCTGCGGCTCGGTGGTGTTCGGCTCCCGCGCGGCGCGGGCGAGCTCCTCGGCCTCGGCGGCCAGCGCGTCGGCCGACTCCTGGGCTCGGTCCCTGCGGTACTCGCGGACGGACCACACGACCGCGGCGGCCCAGGTCAGGTAGACCACGGTGTACACCGCGTAGCGAACCGGGTCGGCGGCGTCGACCCAGTCGCTGGTGAGCAGGCTCCGGACGTTGGTCGCCACGATCATCCCGCCCACGCCGGCGCCCAGCAGCCGCGGCGGGACGTAGCGCACCAGCCAGGCGGCCAGCGGCGCGGCGACGAGGCCGCCGGCGAGCAGGCCGAGCACCCAGAACAGGTTGATGCCCTGGCTGCCGAGGGCGAAGAGGAAGCCGAGGCTGGCGGCGAGGGAGACCAGGAACTCGGAGGTGTCGATCGAGCCGATGGTCTTGCGCGGCTCCAGCCGCCCGCTGGCCAGGATGGCCGGGGTGCTCACCGGACCCCAGCCACCGCCGCCGGTCGCGTCGATGAAACCGGCCGTCAGGCCGAGCGGGGCGAGGAAACGTGCCCGCATCGGCTTGCCCAGCCGGCTCGTGTCGATGCCGCGGAGGGTGAACCGGACCAGCAGGTAGATGCCCAGCCCGAGCAGGATCAGCGACATCGCCGGGCCGGCGATCGCGGTGGAGACGTTCGACAGCACGGTGGCGCCGGCGAACGCGCCGACCGCCCCGGGGACGCCGATCTTGGCGACGACCTTCCAGTCGACGTTGCCGAACTTCCAGTGCGACAGGCCCGAGGCGAGGTTCGTGCCGATCTCGGCCAGGTGCACGGTGGCCGATGCGGCGGCGGGGTTGGTGCCGATGGCCAGGAGCAGGGTCGTCGAGGTGACGCCGTAGCCCATGCCGAGGCTGCCGTCGACGAGCTGCGCGCCGAGGCCGGCCAGGGCGAGCAGGATCAGGGTCTTCACGTGGGGGTGCTCCGGGATCGTGGCGCCGGGCGCGGCGGAGCGCGTCGGGCAGGCTGAACGAGGGGCGCCGCGAGCGGCGCGGGATCAGCGGCCCGGACAGGTGGCGGTGGCGACCCGGAGCAGGTCGACGTGCAGACGGCTCACCAGCAGCTCGCCCGGGAGGGCAGCCGGGAGCAGGGCCGTCGTCGTCACGGGGGCATTCCTACCACTTTGGTGCAGATTGTGCGCAACGGTCTCCCACGCAGTGGGATCAGCCGCGCAGGACGTCGTCCCGGATGGTCAGCCAGGCGATGGCCGAGCCGGCGAGCATGAGACCCGCGCACACCACCATGGCCACGGCGAAGCCGGTGCTGAAGGCCTCCGGCCGGGCGTGGTCGACGCCGGAGAGGCCCACGGCCACGGGCAGGGCCGCCACCGCGAGGAGGTTGGCCGCCCGGGCCACCGCGTTGTTGACGCCGCTGGCCACCCCGGCCAGGTGGTCGGGCGCGGCGCCCAGCACGGTGGCGGTCAGCGGGGCGACCAGCGCCGCCATGCCCAGCCCGAGCAGCACCGACCCGGGCAGCACGTCGACCCAGTACGAGCTGCCCGCGTCCACCCGGGTCAGCCAGAGCAGCCCGGCCGCGGCGACGAGGGGGCCGACGGCCATCGGCCGCCGCGGTCCGATCCGCTGGGCCAGCGCGCCCGCACGGGCCGACAGCAACGTGATCAGCAGGATGGAGGGCAGCATGGCCGCACCGGCCAGCGTGGCGCCGTAGCCCAGCACGGTCTGCAGCTGCAGCACCAGGAAGAACGACATCCCGCCCAGGGCGCCGTAGACCGCCAGCGTGCTCAGGTTCGCGCCGCTGAACTGCCGGTCGGTGAAGACCCGCAACGGCAGCATCGGCGCGGGCGCACGCCGCTCGCGCAGCAGGAAGGCGCCGCCGGCGAGCAGGCCCCCGGCGGCCGCGAGCCACACGCCGACGCCGCCGGGGTCCTCCCCGGCGGTGATCAGCGCGTACGTGACACCGCCCAGGGCCAGCGCGCCGAGCACGGCACCCAGGACGTCGAAGCGCCCGTGGTGCGCGGGGTCCCGGCTCTCCGGCACGTGCCGGGCGGCGACCAGCACCAGTAGGGCCACCGGCACGTTGACCCCGAACACCCAGCGCCAGCTGACCGCGTCGATGAGGAGACCGCCGAGGAAGGGGCCGACCAGGCCGGCGATCCCGCCGAGCGCCGACCACAGACCGATCGCCCGGGCCCGGTCGTCCCGGCGGAAGGAGGACTGGATGATCGCCAGGCTGCCCGGCGTCAGCAGGGCGCCGCCGATGCCCTGCAGCACCCGCGCGCCGACCAGGTGCGGGGTGCTCTGCGCGAGACCGCACAGCAGCGAGGCCGCGGCGAACCACACGACGCCGAGCAGGAACACCCGGCGCCGGCCGTACCGGTCGCCCAGCGCACCGCCCAGCAGGATCAGCGCGGCGAGCGCGAGCGTGTAACCGGTGACGGTCCACTGCAGGCCGGACAGCGACGCGCCCAGCTCCGCACCGATCGACGGCAGCGCCACGTTGACCGCGGTGGCGTCGAGCATCGCCATCGCCGAGGCGAGCACGGTGGCCATCAGCACCCAGCGGCCCGGTGGCGTGCCCAGCGCGACCGGCTCGGGTGACCGGTCCGGTGAGCGGGTCCCCTCGGGGGTGCCGGGGGACGAGGTCACCGGCCCTTCCTAGCCGACGACGGCGTGGGTGACCACGTAGGCCAGCGCGGCGACCCCGGCCGCGGCCGGCAGCGTCACCACCCAGGCGACGACGATGCTGCCGGCCACCCCCCAGCGCACCGCGGAGAACCGGCGGGTGGCGCCCACACCCATGATCGAGGTGGTGGTGACGTGCGTCGTCGACACCGGGACGGCGAAGACGGTCGCGGTGGTGACCATGACGCTGGAGGCGACGGTCTGCGCGGCGAAGCCGCCGGCCGGGGTGAGCTGGATGATCCGCCGCCCCAGGGTGCGCATGATCCGGAAGCCTCCGGCGTAGGTGCCGGCGCTGATCGTGATGGCCGCGGCGAAGACCACCCACAGCGGCACCTCGAAGGTGTCGATCTCCCCGGCGGTGACCAGCGCGAGGGTGATGATCCCCATCGTCTTCTGCGCGTCCTGCATGCCGTGGCCCAGCGCCATGGCCGCGGAGCTGGCCACCTGCGCGTGGCGGAAGCCGCGGTGCGCGCGGTGCGCGTTGACGCCGCGGAAGGCCCACAGGATCGCCAGCATGACCAGGTAGCCCACGCCGAACCCGACCAGCGGTGACACCACCATGGGGACGACGACGTCCTCGAGCACGCCCGTCCACTGCACCGAGTGGGCGGCCGCCAGCGTGGCGCCGATCAGGCCGCCGATCAACGCGTGCGAGGAGGAGGAGGGCAACCCGAGGTACCAGGTGATCACGTTCCACACGATCGCCCCGAGCAGCGCGGCGAAGACCAGTTGCAGGCCCTCGCCCCCGGTGGGGGCCTCGATGATGCCGGCGCCCACGGTCTCCGCCACCTTGGTGGAGAGCAGCGCGCCGACCAGGTTCATCACCGCGGCGAGGGTGAGCGCTGCCCGCGGGGTGAGTGCCCTGGTGGAGACGGCGACGGCGATGGCGTTGGCCGCGTCGTGGAAGCCGTTGGTGTAGTCGAAGGCCAGCGCGACGACGACGATGACCGCGAGCGCCAGGAAGAGCGGCTCCATGCGCTGGTCAGGACTCCTTGACCGCGATGGTCTCGACCACGTTGGCCACGTGCTCGAAGGCGTCGGCGGCCTCCTCCAGCTCGTCGGCGACCTCCTTGAGCTTGAGGATCTCCAGCGCGTCGAACTCCCCGGAGTAGAGCCGGGACAGCAGCCGGCGGTACAGCTTGTCGGCCTCGTTCTCCAGCCGGTTGACCTCAATCCAGTAGTCGGCGAGGTCCCGCATCGAGCGCAGCCGCGGCATCGACTCGGCGGTCACCTGGGCGCAGCGCTGCAGCAGCGCCACCTGCTGGCCCATCTCCGCGGGCAGGGTGCCGAGGTTGGTGAGCACCACCAGGTCGGCCGCGGCCTCGATCGCGTCCATCACGTCGTCCAGGTCGCTGGCCAGGTCGATGATGTCCTCCCGGTCGAACGGGGTGACGAAGCTGGAGTTGACCTGCCGGAAGATCGCGTGGGTGGCCTGGTCGCCGACGTGCTCCAGGTCCCGCAACCGCTGCGCCAGCTCCTCGCGGCGGGCGTGCTCGTGCACGAACTCGTCGAGCACGTCGGTGGCGGTGACCAGGTTCTCGGCCGCCGCGGTGAACATGCCGTAGAAGCTCGAGTCGCGGGGGGTGAGGCGGAAGGCCACGCGGTGCTCCGGGGACGAGGGGATCGGTGGCCGCGCTGCCCGAGGGGGCGGGGCCGCAGGCAGCATAGGTCCGCACCGTTCACCGGGAGTTCACCCTCCGTCCATCGGGTGACCCTGGGTGCTCTTCGCCACAGCGGGAACCGGTGGCTGCCGCCGGGCGACTGACCACCCGTGCAGCACGCCGGCCGCGGGAGGACCCGCACGTACCGCGTCGTCCCCGCCCTCCTGCTGCTGGCGGGGCTGCTCGCCGCCGGGCTCGGGCTCGACGTGCTCACCGCGCCGCCGGCCGCGGCGCACGCCACGCTCGTCACCACCACCCCCGCCGACGGTGCGCGGCTGGACGACGTCCCGGACGAGGTGACGCTCGAGTTCGACGAGCCGGTGTCGCTGGGCGCCGGCTACGCCCGGGCCCTGGGCGCCGACGGCGAGCGGGTCGACACCGGCGCGGCCGAGGCCCGCGACGGCACGGTCACCGTGCCGCTGCGCGACGACCTGCCCGACGGTGGCTACCTGGTCACCTACCGGGTGGTCTCCGCCGACTCCCACCCGGTCTCGGGGGCCTTCTCCTTCGTGGTCGGGAACGGCGAGCTGCTGCCGGTCTCCGCCGCGGCCGACGACGCCGACGTCCACCCCGTCGTCGCCACCGCGCTGCCGGCGGCCCGCTGGCTGGGCTACCTCGGGCTGGCGCTGGGCCTCGGCGTCCCGCTGGCGCTCGCGGTCTGCTGGCCCGGTGGCTGGGCGGTGCCGCTGCTGCGCCGGCTGACCCTGGGGGGCCTGGGCGCCGTCGCCGCCGGTGCGCTGCTCGGGTTCCTGCTGCAGGGGCCGTACGCGGCCGGCCTCGGTCCCGGCTCGCTGCTCGACCCCGACCTGGTGGGCGCCACCCTCGGCTCCGCCCACGGCCTGACCCTGCTCGCCCGCCTGCCGCTGGCGGCCGCGCTGGTCGCGCTGCTCGCCACCGGCTGGCGCGCCGGCCGGCCGCCGGCGCCGGGGCTGCTGGTCGGCGCCGGGGTGCTCGCCGCGGCGCTGGTGGTGGCGGTGGCCGCCGTCGGGCACCCGGTGGCCGGCCCGCTGCCGGGGCTGGCCGTGCCGGTGGCGGCGGTGCACGCGGCGGCGATGGCCGGCTGGCTGGGTGGGCTGACCGCGCTGTTCGCCGGGGGTCTGCGCCGGCGCGAGGACGCCGCGGACCGGGTGGGGGAGCTCGCGCTCGCCCTGCCCCGGTGGTCGCGGCTGGCCGCGGGGCTGATCGCCGCGCTGGTGGTCACCGGCGTGCTGCAGTCGGTGCGCGAGGTCGGCTCGCCGTCCGCGCTGGTCGACACCGCCTACGGGTGGCTGCTGGTGGCCAAGCTCGTGCTGGTGCTCGGGGTGCTGGTCGCCGCGCTGGTCAGCCGGGACTGGGTGCAGCAGCGGCTGGGGGACCGCCGCCGGTCCCGTGTCCCGGCCGGGGGGTCACCGGCCGAGCACCTCGGGGTGCTGCGGCGCTCGGTGCTGGTCGAGCTCGCCGGCGCGGCCGTCGTCCTCGCGGTGTCGGCGGTGCTGGTCGGCACCCCACCCGCGCGCGCCGCCGTCGCCGACCCGGTCGAGGTGACGCTGCCGCTGCAGTCGGCCGGCGGCACCGACGGCACGGTGCAGGTGACCCTCGCCCCGGCCTCGCCCGGCCCCGCGTCGCTGCACGTCTACCTGTTCGACGACGCCGGCACGTTGGTCCAGCCGCGGCAGATCAGCGTCACGCTCACCGAGCCGCAGCAGGAGATCGGCCCGATCGACGTCGACCTCGCCGGCGCCGGACCCGGCCACTACGTCGGCGACCCCACCCTGCCCACCGCCGGCACCTGGACCCTCACGGTCACCGTCCGGCTGGACGAGTTCACCGCCGTCACCGCCAGCACCACCTTCCCGGTGCGCTGACCCACCCTGATCGAGGAGAACCCCATGAGCCTGTCCACCACGCGCCGCCTCGGCGTCGTGCTCCCCGTGGCGCTGGCCACCGTGCTCACCGCCGGCGTGGGCGCCGCCTCCGCGCACGTCACCGTCTCCAGCTCGGACGCCTCGCCCGGCGGCTACGGCAAGCTGACCTTCCGGGTACCCAACGAGAGCGACACCGCCAGCACCGTCGCGCTGCGCATCCAGGTGCCCACCGACGCCCCGCTCGCCTCGTTGCGCGCGCAGCCGGTGCCGGGCTGGACGATCACGATGACCCGCACCCAGCTCGACGAGCCGGTCGAGGTGCACGGCAGCGAGGTCGACGAGGTCGTCTCGGTGGTCGAGTTCCGCGCCGTCGACGGCGGGGGCATCGACCCGGGGCAGTTCCAGGAGTTCGCGCTCTCCGGCGGGCCCTTCCCCGACGCCGACGAACTGGCCTTCAGCGCGGTGCAGACCTACAGCGACGGCACCGAGGCGGCCTGGATCGAGCCCGCAGTCGAGGGGCAGCCCGAACCCGAGCACCCGGCGCCGGTGCTGTCGCTGGCTGCGGACGGGAACGCCGGGCACGGGGAGACCGCCGACCCGGGGACGACGACCGCCGCGGAGGACGACGGTGGCGACGGGCTGGCCGTCACCGCGCTGGTGCTCGGGGCCCTCGGCCTGCTCGCCGGGCTCGGCGGTCTCGGGCTCGGTCTGGCCGCGCGCCGACGTACCGTGTCCTCGTGAGCTCCCGGACCCTCCCTGCCCGGTTCCGTCCCGCCCTGGCGGGGGTGCTGCTCGCCGCCGGGGTGGTGCTCGCCGGGTGCGGCGGGGACGCCGCCGCCGACGACCCGGCCCAGGCCGGTGGACACGACCACGGCGCCGAGGTGTCGCCCCCGGTCACGGTCGAGGGGGCGGACAGCCCGTACTCGGGCCTGCACCTGAAGGACCCCTACCAGAAGCCGTCGTTCACGCTGACCGACACCGCCGGGCAGCCCTACGACTTCGCCGCGGCCACCGCCGACGGGCCGACGCTGCTGTTCTTCGGCTTCACCAACTGCCCGGACATCTGCCCGACCACGATGGCCGACGTCCGGCTGGCCCTCGGCGACGTCGACCCGGCGGTGGCGGAGCGGACCAACGTGGTATTCGTGACCACCGACCCGGCCCGGGACACCCCCGAGGTGCTGGGGGAGTACCTGGCCCAGTTCGACGCCGAGCTGCCCACCCGGTTCGTCGGGCTGACCGGCGACCAGGAGCAGATCGAGCAGGCGCAGATCGCCGCCGGCGTGCCGCTGGCGAAGGACAACGGCGAGGCGCACTCGGCGATGCTGCTGCTCTACGGCACCGACGGGGAGGCCGACGTCGCCTTCAACGCCGGCAACACCAGCCGCGACATCGCCCACGACCTGGCGCTCGTCGCGGCCGAGTGAGCGGCGGGGTGGTGCACGCCTGGGGCGGCCGGCTGGGCGTCGTCCTGCTGGGGCTTCTGGCGACCCTGGCGGTGGCGAGCCCCGCCGTCGCGCACGTCGGCGGGGGCGCGGCCGGCAGCGACTTCGACGGGCGGGTCACCTCGGTCAGCCCGCAGCCGGCCGGGGTGAGCGTCCGGGTGCTGGAGTTCGGTGACGCCCTCGAGGTGGTCAACGAGACCGGCGCCGAGCTGACCGTCCCCGGCTACAACGACGAGCCGTACCTGCGGATCGGGCCGGACGGCGTCTGGCGCAACGCGCTGAGCCCGGCCACCTACCTGAACCTGGACCGCTACGGGCTCACCCCGGTGCCCGACGACGTCGACGTGACCGCGCCGCCCCGCTGGGAGCAGGTCTCCACCGAGCCGCAGTACGTGTGGCACGACCACCGCACGCACTGGATGACCGAGAGTCTGCTGCCCCCGGCGGTCGCTGCCGACCCCACCCGCGCGCACCTGGTCGCGGAGTGGACCGTGCCGATGACGCACGCCGGTGCGCCGCTGCTGGTCACCGGTGAGCTCACCTGGAGCCCGCCACCGCCCGCCTGGCTGGTCTGGCCGGTCTACGGGCTGCTGCTGGCCGGCACCGTGCTGGCCGGGTGGCGGGCGCGGACGCCACGCCCGCTGGCGGTCACGCTGGGCGCCGGCGGGCTGGCGGCGCTGGCGCATGCGCTGGCCACCCCCGAGCCGCCGGTGACGGTCGGCTCCCACGCGGGGGCGCTGGTCTCCGCGCTGCTGCCGGCGCTGCTGGCGGTGCTGGTCGCGGGCGTCGGCGTCCGGGCTGCCCTGCGCGACCGCGGGGTGCTCACCGGGCTGATGGCGGTCGTGGGCGGGTGGCTGCTGCTGGTGCAGGGGCTGCCCGACGTCGACGTGCTGTGGACCGCGCACACGATCACCCGGGGCCCGGAGCTGCTCGGTCGGGCCGCGGTCGCCGTCCTGGTCGTCGGAGGGCTGGGCCTGGTGGTCGGCGGGGCGCTGGCGGCCCGCCGGTTCCGGGACGACGTCCGGCGACGCCCGGCGGTCGAGGCGCCCGCGCCGGAGCCCGTCGGCGGCTGACCCGCTCCGGCGGCGCCGGATCGCCGGGTCGATGTGTCGCCGTGTCGACATGTCGACCCGTTCCGGACCGTGACGAAGGCGTCACACGGCGTGTCTCGGGGAACACGCCGTCGGACAAATTACAAAGCTGCAACTCGATGTTTGGATGACTGCCGTACCGATCCGGCGCTTCCCGCGTCGCCGTCGAACGGAGGGGCAGCGCGCATGACTTCGAGGCACGTCGGCAGCGTCGTCGAGGGAACCCGACGGACCGTCGCCGAGGTCGTCGCCGAGGTCTCGCCCGACACCGCCGAGCGTCTCGCCGTCCGCCCCGACGCGGTGCGGAGCCGGCGGCCCGCCGCGCTGCTGGCGGCGTTGGCGATCGGTGGCCTGGTCGCCTTCCTGGGCAGCCACGCGCTGCCGACGGCGGAGGCCCAGCCGGTCGAGGTGGCCGCGCTGCTGGCCGCCGACTCCTCGCTCATCGACGAGGAGGCGGCGCTGATGCCGCAGTCGTCGATCAGCGAGGCCGAGGCCCGCGAGCGGCTGGCCGAGGTGGCCGCCGCCCGCGCAGAGCGCCGGGCCCGCGAGGAGGAGGCGGCCGCGGCGGCTGCGGAGGCCGCCCGCCCCAAGGTCGTCGCCCCGCTGGACACCTACCGGTTGACCAGCGGCTTCGGTTCGCGCTGGGGCACGACGCACTGGGGCGTGGACCTCGCCGCCCCGATGCTCACCCCGGAGTACTCGGTGGAGGACGGCGTCGTGCTGCGGGCCGGTGCGGCCAGCGGCTACGGGCTGGCCGTGTACATCCTCGGCGAGAGCGGCGATGTGACCGTGTACGGCCACATGGAGAAGATCCAGGTGCGCGCCGGCGACGTCGTCGAGGCCGGTGACCAGATCGCGCTGCTGGGCAACCGCGGCCAGTCGACCGGGCCGCACCTGCACTTCGAAGTGCACTCCGGCGGGCTGGAGGGCAAGCGGGTCGACCCGGTCAAGTGGCTGGCCGCCCGCGGCGTCGACCTCTGAGAACTCGCTTTCCGCGCCGAAAGCGAGCCTTCCGCCTGCGCTTTCGGCGCCGAAAGCACAGCCGGGCAGGGCTCAGAGGTCGCGGGTGGCGGCGGTGACGAGCGTCGGCAGCACGAGGGCGACGTGGAAGGGCAGCAGCAGGGCGCCCATGAGCACGTTGTCGCCCGGTGCCGGCCAGTCCGCGAACAGCCAGACGGCGGCGACGAACAGCTCGGCGGTCAGCAGGCCGAAGCCGATCCAGTAGGCGCGGGCGTAGGCCTCACCGCGCAGCTGCCACTGCCGCTCGTCCAGCGCCTCGGCCGGGAGTTCCTCCACCCCACGGGTGCTGGCCTTGAGGGCGCCGAGGAGCAGGACGAAGGCGATCACCACGACCGCCATGCCAACGACGAAGACCACCGGAGCGCGTTCGGCGATGAGGACGAGGCCGGCCTCCGCGACCAGCAGCCCGCTGAGGGCGGCGACCAGCCGGCGGCGCGTGCGCGGGGTGCGGAGTGACTCGAACTGCGGGTCGTCGAGGCGGGCGGCGCGACGCTGGGTGCGGGTGGGGGCGCTCATCAGGACTCCTTGGTGCCGTAGACCTGCTCGGACAGGGTGCGGAACGGGGTGAGGGAGAAGACCGCCTCCATCGGGAGGCCGAAGACCGCGGCCAGCCGCAGCGCGAGGGTGGCGCTGGGGCTGTACTCGCCGCGCTCGAGGTAGCCGATGGTCTGGTAGTGCACGCCGACCGCGTCGGCCAGCTCCTGGCGGGACATCCCGCGCTCCGTGCGCAGCACGGTGAGCCGGTTGTACAGCTGGGGCTCGTCGGAGCGTTTGCGCGGCGGCATGTAGCAAACTTACTACAAATGGAGAGTCGCGCGCTATCTCTGATCCGTTTACCGCTCTGGCCGGTGGATGCGGCGGGTCCGGGTGGAGCGGGGAGATGGTTCCCTGGCGGAGCGGTGGGCGGACTGCACCTCCGCCGGGTGGGCGTGCCGGCCCTCCGCTGAGCCGACCGTCCAGGAGGAGTACGCCCCGATGGCCCAGCACGAGGACACCCCGGCCGACCGGTTGCTCGAGGTCGCGGCACGGATCGCCGACCACCTGCTGGACGTGCAGCGACAGGTCAACCGGCGGATCGACGCGATGCACGCCGAACTGCTCCCCGGTGTCCGCGAACAGCTCGGGCTGCCGGACTCCGACGCCGTCGACCTGTCCGGCCTGGTGAACACCCGGATCGCCGGCCTGAGCATCGTCGTCACCCCGGAGGCCGTCGCCTCGGTGGTGCCGCTCCCGGAGTCGGCCACCACCACCACGCGGGCCGGGCGCGCGGCCATGACCGAGATCGTGAGCGGCCGGAGCGGGCGCCTGGCGGTCATCGCGGGACCGTGCTCGATCCACGACCCCGTCGCCACGCTGGAGTACGCCGACTTCCTCCGCCGGATGCGGGCCCGCTTCGGGGCCGACCTGGAGATCGTGATGCGCACGTACACGGAGAAGCCGAGGACGGAGGTGGACTGGAAGGGCTTCGCCTACGACCCGTACCTCGACGGCTCCAACCGGATCAGCGTCGGGCTCGTGGCCACCCGGATGCTCATGGCCCGCATCACCGCCACGGGGGTTCCGGTGGCGGCCGAGCCGCTGAACGCCCTCACCCCCCAGTACGTCGACGGCCTGGTGACCTACAACGGCGTGGGCGCGCGCAACGTCACCGACCAGACCGCCCGCGAGCGGGTGTCCGGGTTCTCCGCCGTCGTCGGGTTCAAGAACTCCCCGGAGGGGAGCATCGACGCCGCCATCTCCGCTGTCATCGCCGCCCGGGCGCCGCACGAGTTCCTGGGCGTCGACCGCCACGGCATCTCCGCCCAGCTGTCGACCACGGGCAACGAGACCGGGCACGTGATCCTGCGCGGTGACAAGGACGGCCCGAACTACTCCGCCGCCCACATCGCCCGCACCCGCGAGCGGCTCCGTGCGCGCGGGCTGCCGGAGGTGCTCGTGGTCGACGCCTCGCACGGCAACAGCCAGAAGGACCACCTGCGCCAGATCGAGGTCGTGCGCGACCTGGCCGGCCAGATCGCGGGCGGGGAGACGGCGATCCGCGGGGTGATGGTGGAGAGCAACCTCGTCGCGGGGCGGCAGGACCTCGACCAGCGGCGTCCCGACGCGCTCGAGCACGGCAAGAGCGTCACGGATGCCTGCGTGGACCTGGCCACCACGGAGACCCTGCTCGAGGAACTGGCCGGCGCGGCCCGGGAACGGCGCGAGCGCGGCGGCACGGCCGGCTGATGCCTGGCCTGGCGGCGCGACGGCGGGCTGCCCAGGTGGCCGCGGAAGCTGCCGTCGAACAGCCAGGCGGTGCCTTGATCGCGTGCGTGAGCCGGGCGAGCGAGGACTCCAACCGGCGGATGCTGCGGGTCCGGGACGCGAGTCCGGCGGTGACCGGTCGGCGGTGACCGGCGGGACGACGGTGCTGTCCGACCGGATCGTCGTGGAGATCACCAGCAAGCCGGGGGACACCTTCGTCGACCGGATGATCGCCCTGGTCGAGGTCGCCTCCCGGCAGCGGACGCCGAACGAGATCGCGCTGAACATCCTGCTCAGCTCGCTGACCGTGGTGTTCCTGATCGTGGTGGTGACGCTGCAGCCCCTGGCGCTCTACTCGGGAGCAGAGCAGTCGCTGACCACGCTGATCGCGCTGGTGGTCTGCCTGATCCCGACCACGATCGGGGCGCTGCTGTCGGCGATCGGCATCGCCGGGATGGACCGCCTCGTGCAGCGCAACGTGCTGGCGATGAGCGGCCGCGCGGTCGAGGCGGCCGGCGACGTGAACACCCTGCTGCTGGACAAGACCGGCACCATCACCCTCGGCAACCGGCAGGCGTCGGAGTTCGTCGCCGTCGGCGGCTGTTCGGACGACGAGGTCGCCGACGCGGCGCAGCTGGCCTCGCTGGCGGACGAGACGCCGGAGGGCCGCAGCATCGTCGTCCTGGCGAAGGAACGCTACGGCCTGCGCGGGCGCGGCGACCTGCCCGGTGCGGTGTTCGTGCCGTTCACCGCGCAGACCCGGATGAGCGGGGTCGACCTGCCCGATGGCCGGCAACCGCGCAAGGGCGCCGCGGGCGCGGTGCTGGCGTGGGTGCGGGCGCAGGACGGCCCGGTGCCGCCGGAGGTCGGGGACGTCGTCGACGGCATCTCCGCCGCCGGCGGGACGCCGCTGCTGCTGGCGTCGGCCCCGGCCGACGGCGCCCGGGTGCTGGCGTCATCCACCTGAAGGACGTCGTCAAGGCGGGGATGTCCGAGCGGTTCGCCGAGCTGCGCCGGATGGGGATCCGCACGGTGATGATCACCGGCGACAACGAGCGGACCGCCCGGGCGATCGCCACGGAGGCCGGGATCGACGACGTGCTGGCCGAGGCGACGCCGGAGGACAAGCTGGCGCTGA
This sequence comes from Modestobacter sp. SYSU DS0657, assembly GCF_054050925.1. Lineage (NCBI taxonomy): Bacteria > Bacillati > Actinomycetota > Actinomycetes > Geodermatophilales > Geodermatophilaceae > Modestobacter > Modestobacter sp. SYSU DS0657. Next base: position 44,882 of record NZ_JBJHAG010000010.1, read on the forward strand.
TCCAGCGGGAGCCGTCCGGTGGCCGGCTGGTGGCGATGACCGGGGACGGGACGAACGACGCCCCGGCGCTGGCGCAGGCCGACGTCGGGGTGGCGATGAACACCGGGACGACCGCGGCCAAGGAGGCCGGCAACATGGTCGACGCTGGACTCCGACCCGACGAAGCTGATCGAGATCGTGGAGATCGGCAAGCAGCTGCTGATCACCCGGGGGTCGCTGACCACCTTTTCCATCGCCAACGACCTGGCGAAGTACTTCGCGATCCTGCCGGCGATGTTCGCCGGGGTGTTCCCGGGGCTGGACGCGCTCAACGTGATGCGGCTGGCGTCGCCGGAGTCGGCGATCCTCTCGGCGGTCGTGTTCAACGCGCTGATCATCGTGGCGCTGGTGCCGCTGGCGCTGCGCGGCGTGAAGTACCGGCCGGCGTCCGCGTCGGCGATGTTGCGCCGCAACCTGCTGCTCTACGGCGTCGGCGGCGTGGTGCTGCCCTTCGTCGGGATCAAGCTCATCGACCTGCTCGTCTTTCTCATCCCCGGGATCGCGTGATGTCCGCTCTGCGTTCGGGCCGCCAGCTGGTGGCCGCCGTCCGTGCCCTGCTCGTGGCCACCGTGGCGCTCGGGCTGGCCTACCCGTTGCTGATGACGGGCGTGGCCCAGCTGATCGCGCCGGCCCGCGCCGACGGGTCGCTGGTCTCGTCGTCCGACGGCACGGTGGTGGGTTCGTCGCTGATCGGCCAGTCGTTCACCGACGAGGACGGCGACCCGCTGCCGGAGTACTTCCAGACCCGGCCGTCGGCGTCGGACTACGACGGCGCGGCATCGGGCGGGTCGAACCTGGGGCCGAACTCCGAGGAGCTGGTCGCTGCGGTGGGGGAGCGGCGGGCTGACGTGGCCGCCTTCAACGGGGTCGCTGTCGACGAGGTGCCGGCCGACGCGGTGACGGCGTCCGGCTCGGGGCTCGACCCGGACATCTCGCCGGAGTACGCGGCTCTGCAGGTGGCCCGCGTCGCCGAGGCGCGTGGGATGCCGGTGGACGACGTCCGGGCGCTGGTGCACGAGCACACCGACGGGCGGGACCTCGGCTTCATCGGGGCGCCGCACGTGCGGGTGCTGGAGCTCAACCTGGCGCTCGACCAGCGCTTCGGCGCAGAGGGCTGACGACACGGTGCCCGGCGGGGACCCCTCCGCCGGGCGCCGTTCACCCTGATGTAGTGTTCTCCACGGCTCGGACACACCAGACCGGGTCGGCAAGGGGCTGTGGCGCAGCTGGTAGCGCACCACACTGGCAGTGTGGGGGTCAGGGGTTCGAGTCCCCTCAGCTCCACCCCGATGACCAGGCCGTTCTCCTTCTGGAGGACGGCCTGAGTCGTCTCTGGTTGCAGTTGTGGTTGCAGTTTGCCCACCCTTACCTGGCAGCAGCAGGGTGCCCATCCGGTCGGCGGCTTCGCGTGCCAGTGCCGGCATGACGTGGCTGTAGATGTCCATCGTGGTGCGCATCTGGCTGTGGCCGAGCAGCTCCATGACAACCCGCGGGTGGACGTTCTCGCTCAGCAGCAGGGTGGCCGCGGTGTGCCGACCGTCGTGCAGCCGGACGTGGCGGACGCCGGCCTTGTGGAGCAGGCGGGTCCAGTCGTCGTAGTCGGTCTTCTTGTCGATCGGCCGGCCGTTGGGCTGGGCGAAGACCAGGTCCTCGTCGTGCCACTCGGAGCCGGCCAGCATCCGCTCGCCGAGCTGGGCGGCCTTGTGCTCCTGCAGTGCGGCGACCAGCGGCAGCGGCAGCGCCAACGTGCGCTGGCTGCGGCGGGTCTTGGGCTCCTCGTAGATCAGCCCGCCGCCCCGGACCCGGTGGATGCTGCGCCGCACGGTGAGGGTGCCGGCCAGCGGGTCGATGTCCTTCCACTGCAACGCCAGCGCCTCCGACTGGCGGAGGCCGAGAGCGAGCGCGACGGTCCAGCGGGCGGAGTTGCGGACGCCGGCCGCGGCGTGCAGCACGGCACGGGCCTCGCCGAGGTCGAGGGCGGTGGCGACGTCGCTGGCGCGCTGGGCCGGCGGGTCGACGAGCGCGGCGACGTTGCGCGGGACGTGGCCGCGTTGGACCGCGACCGTGAGGGCCCGGGACAGGATGCGGTGGTGCCGGAGCACCGAGGCGGGGGAGTAGCCGTCGTCCAGCAGGGCGGTGTAGAGCTGGTCGAGGTGCTCCGGCCGCAGCCGGTCGAGGCGGTGCCGGCCGATGCCGGGGATCAGGTGCTTGCGGACGGCCGACCCGTAGCTCTCCAGCGTCCGCTGACGCACCCGGCGCGGGGCAATGGTCGTCAGCCAGTGCTCGAGCCACCAGGCGACGGTCGGGGTCGACGTCTCGCCGACCGTCCCGGAGTCGCGCTTGCGCTCGAGCTCTCGGACCTTGGCGACCACGACGCCGCGGCTCTTGCTGCTGACGTGCCGGCGGTCGAGCTTGCCGTCGAGCGTGAAGCCGACGGATACGTAGCCGTGCCAGCGGCCGTCGGCGCCCTTGTAGATCGTCGACTCGCCGTTCGAGGCGCGTCCCGCCATTGGTCACCCCTGGGTCGTGGGCCGGAGTGTCAGTCTGGCCGAGCGGTCCGACACCGGCGGAGCGGTTGTGGACTCACGCGGCATCAGGCGACGTCGGGCCGAGTTCGAAGAGTCCGCGCTGGTCCGTGGTGGTCCGGGTCCGGCGCAGCGCACGAGGAGCGGTGCGGGGAGCTTCCAGGCCGCGAACGTATCGTTCGAGCTCGCTGCGGGAGAGGCGGCAACTCCGGCCGATGTGGACGGGGTGCAGGTCGCCAGCCTTCATCAGCGCGTAGATCGTCGTGCGCCCGAGGCGGAGCACCGTGGCGGCCTCTTCCGGTGTGAGCAGCAGCGGGTCGCTGGAGACCGGCTCCTGAGGTCGCTGCGCGTCGCTCATCTGGCCCCTCCTCGTCCTGTGGCCTCGTGCGCCGGCGTTCGGCGCCGCACGCCCACCTGGAGAAGGCGCCATTTCCGGCCGGTTGGTGACAGTGCCCGGCGAAGTTCCTGTTTTCCTCCAGTTCTCCGGCGGCCCGGGCCCCGGTTCGCCGAGGGTCCCGTCCGTCGGGGTCGCTCGTCCTCCGACCTTGCTGCGAGGCGTCTCCGGTCTTCGTCCAGTCGGCGACGGCCCCGCGCAGTGTCACGCGGTCACAGCGAACCGAGCCCGTCGCCGGTCGTAGCGCAGGCATCGACGGGTCGTGCTCGACGAGGTGCGCACGGGTGGCCGCCGACGGGGCCTTGCTGCCGCCTGAGGAACTGGTGCCGCTAACGCCTGGGCGAGCGTCCAACGCACATCCTTGCGAGCTCGCCGCCGCGTGCCGCGCCACGTCACCCCTTGAGCAGACCTCCGCACCGTCGACCCGATCGGCGACGCACGCCCGTCCTCGCCTGAACGCTCTGCGCAGGCCATCTCGACTGCCGAACCGGAGAAGACCACGACCCGACACACCTCATGCATCAAGGGTCCATTTGAAATCGTTGTGACGAGTCGGCGGCGACGAGACGTCGGTGGCCGCCGCAGATAGCTCGGCCGGTGGACGAGGGTGACACCGGGACCTTGGTTGCCGATCACTTGCCCGCGCGGGTCGCCGAGTCATCACGGCCAGGGGCCCGTCAGTCTCCGCCCGGGGGCAGTATGGAGCGCGTCATCGAAGTCGACCAGGACCGCGGATCGCCTGGAGCCCGTCGAGTCGTCGGGGAGACCGAGGCGTTCGCAGCGATCGCGCGGCCCGGCGGCCGTGACGTCAAGAAGGTCTTGGCGTGGTGACCACGCGACCGCGGTGGCTGCGGCGGCCGAGCACCACCTCGGGATAGGACCTCGGCTGCGTGGGTGCGCCGATCGCGGCCCTCTGCGGGGTGTTCAAGCCGCAAGGCATGAGGTGTGTCGCTTCGTGATCTTGGAATCTCCAGCTGCGTGAGGAGTGCACGTGAGCCTCGCTCGGCGCCAGTGGGAACTGGAAGCCTCTTGGAAGGGCTGAACTCGGCGCGGCGCCTGACGCTGGACGGGGGAGCGGCGAGTTGCGCGGCCGTCAGCAGCGGCGCCGCTATCCGTGCAATTCGGTGGCTGAGCTGTCCCGGAATCCGCCCCGTCACCGGGCATGTCCGCGGGCGGGTCATACGAGACGGCCTCTCGTGGCTGACGACTTGACTTGCCCATTCCCGGTAGGGGTTCGGCTTACGGGACGTTCCTTCGCGGGGGATTGGGAGAGGCTGCTGCCCTCGGTCCAGCACGAAGTCGTGGGGCTGACCCGGCAGAATCGAACCGGAGAAGTCGGGCGGTGGGGATCTCGCGTCGACGAGGGTGGACGGTGAAGGGAGCGACCGTGATTGGGATCCTCAACCGCCTCGTCGATGAGATCGAGCAGCACCTCGGTGACGACCTCGACATCGACGAACTCGCCGGAACGATGGGAACGACGGGCCACCACGCCCGTCGCATGTTCTCGTCGCTGGCCGGGATGCCGGTGTCCGACTACGTGCGGCGGCGGCGGATGACCGTTGCTGCGACTGATGTCGTCGGGGACGAGGATCTGCTCACGATCGCCGTGCGCTACGGATACGGTTCGACCGAAGCCTTCGGGCGGGCGTTCCGTTCCGTGCACGGCGTGAGCCACGGCGATGTCCGTCGCAACGGTGGCCCCCTTCGCAGTCAACCGCTACTCAGGTTTCGCCTGACCGTCGAAGGGAGCACTCCCATGGATGCCCGAATCGTCGAACGCCCCACCTTCCGTCTGATCGGCCACGCCGTTCGGGTGCCGCTGATTTACGAGGGCGTCAACCCGCACATCCAGCGGCACATCGAGTCGCTGCCCGCCTCCGAGCACGAGCGTCTCAAACAGCTCAGCAACACCGACCCTTCGGGGCTGCTCCAAGTCAGTGCCGATGTCGACCCCGACTACACCGAGGGAAGTGAACTGACCTATCTGCACGGCGTGGCGGTCCGCGCCGAGGCTCAGGTTCCCGAGGACCTCGACACGATCGACGTCGACGCGGGCACGTGGGTGGTCTTCCGAACCTCTGGTCCGCACCCGGCGGCTCTGCAAGAGGCGTATGCGGCGTCCGCAACAGAGTGGTTCCCCTCCAACCCGTGGCGGCTCCGCCCCGGCCCCTCAGTCGTCTCGGTGCTCGACCACGCCCCGGACTTCAGCACGGCGACGTGCGAGATCTGGATCCCCATCGAGCGCGCCTGAGCGAGATGCGGGCCGGGCTCCAGCATTTCTGGAGTCCGGCCCGGCGGCATGTGCTGCACCCGAGAGCATCCCGTACAGGTCGTGTCTACTGGTAGGTACCGCACGACGATGGGCTACCGGGCACTGCCCGGCGAGGCGCTGATTCGGCAGAGCTGGACGCAGCGCTCGAGCTAGTCGTGAGCGGGCGTCTGGTCCTCTACTTCCTCGAGCGCATCGCTCGCCGCGATGGTGACGTCGACGTCCTCGAGATAGTCCAAGCAGAGTTGTCCGAAAGGCGTGATCACCCAACCTGCAGTTGCCGGCGAGCCGGGCCGCTTTAACTGATGCGGCTTCTTGTTGCTAGGAATTTTCCCGTTCCTGGGTGGATTGAGCAGGAGGTCGGTGATCTTGTTCACCTCCTCCTGCATCTCGATGATCAATCTATCGATCCGGATGGTCTCCGAACCGTCATCAGCGACAGCCATTCCGGCCCGCTCGAGGACTGACAGCACGGCTCGAACCGATGCCCGGCTGAGCCGGCTCTCCTCAGCCAGCGACATCGGACGCCGTCCGCGAGTAGTTGTGATTCGGCTCCGGAGACCGGTCGCCTGGGTACGAGTGCGTGCCCGCTCGGGTCCCAGGTGAGTGAGGACCTTGATGTGCGGGGCCTCAACTTCGCCGAGGGCTGCTACGACGAGCTGCTCCTCGTCTGGCCGCGCCACATCGTCGCGTAGCCCGTTCGCCAACGCCCGGGCGAGAGCCCGGATCTTCTGCTCATTGACCGTGCGGGCCGCAGCGAACAGGGCCTCGGCCAGCAACTGCGCCGACTGAGGCGACCGGGTAGCTAGCTCGACCACGTCATTGGGACTGCGGCCCAACCGACGTGAGGCATCGTCGAGAACCTGGGGCGGCATGCTGGCCAGCGGAGCGCGGTACGTGGAGCTCGCGCCCTGGCTGATCCTCGCGCCCGGCATCGTCCTGTCGATCGCGGTCTTCGCCCTCAACCTGCTCGGGGACGCGCTGCGCGACTTCTTCGACCCCCGCCTCCAGCGTTGATCGCCTGTTGGCCAGCCCCTGGCTGCTCACCCCAGCCTGCCCAGCCAGCCCTCGGCGGTCGGCCAGGGCACCGTCTCAGCTGCTCGTCGGGCACTGCAGGTTGACCGGGTTGCCGTCCGGGTCGAGCACGTGCGCCACCCGCATGCCCCAGGCCATGTTCGTCGGCCCACCGGTCACGGAGCCACCGTGCGAGCGCACGGCGTCCAGCAGGGCGTCGACGTCCGGGACGTCGATCCCCAGCAGCACCCGGTTGCCGGCGGGCGGCTCGGCCTCCCGGATGAGTCCGAGCGTCGAGTCACCGATGCGCAGGCTGAGGAAGAAGGGCGGATCGCCGTCGTCCTCCGGCGGGGTCCGCTCGACCACCTGCGCACCCAGCGCGGCGACGTAGAAGTCCCGCAGCCGTTCCGGGTCGGCGGTGAGCACCATGGGCAGGATGGTGGGCACGGGATCTCCTCCGGGTCGGTCGTCTCCCGGTACGGACTCCGGGTCGGCGCAGAAGTCATCGGGAGTTGAGGCGGGCCGCCTGCCGGGTGAGGTGGTCGCGTTCGGCGGCGTTGGGTGCCTTCGCCGCGGCCTTGGCGTACAGCCGCGCCGCCGTCGGCAGGTCGCCGTCCTTCTCGTGCAGGTGAGCCTCGACCGCCGTGTAGCGGGGCACCGAGGCGTCCACCGACGCCAGCGCCGCCAGACCCGCACGCGCGCCGTCCGCCTCACCGACCGCCACCGCGCGGTTGAGCCGCACCACAGGGCTGTCCGTCAGCTTCGCCAGCTCGTCGTACCACTCGACGATCTGCACCCAGTCCGTCTCCTCGGTGGTCCGGGCGTCGGCGTGCAGCGCCGCGATCGCCGCCTGCGCCTGGAACTCGCCCAGTCGGTCCCGGGCCAGCGCTGCCTGCAGCACGTCGACTCCCTCCGCGATCAGCGCGGTGTCCCAGAGCCGCCGGTCCTGCTGAGCTAGCGGCACCAGGCTCCCGTCGTCCGCGGTGCGGGCCGCCCGCCGAGCGTGGTGCAGCAGCATCAGCGCGAGCAGCCCGGCCACCTCCGGGTGGTCGACCACCGCCGCGAGCTGCCGGGTCAGCCGGATCGCCTCCGCCGCCAGGTCGACGTCCCCCGAGTAGCCCTCGTTGAACACCAGGTACAGCACCCGCAGCACGGTGGCGACGTCGCCGGACACGTCGAACCGGACGCCGGCGACGGCGCGCTTGGCCCGGCTGATCCGCTGGGCCATCGTCGCCTCCGGCACCAGGTACGCGGCGGCGATCTGGCGGGTGGTCAGCCCGCCCACCGCGCGCAGGGTCAGCGCCACCGCCGACGACGGCGTCAGCGACGGGTGCGCGCACAGGAAGTACAGGTGCAGCGTGTCGTCGGCCGACGGCACCGGCCCGGGCGCCGGCTCCTCGTCGACAAGCTCCTCGCGCCGGCGGCGGGCCGCCGCCGACCGGGTCGCGTCGAGGAACCGGCGCCAGGCCACGGTCACCAGCCAGGCCTGCGGATCCCGCGGCGGGTCGGCCGGCCAGCTGCGCACCGCCTCGACCAGCGCGTCCTGGACGGCGTCCTCGGCCGCCGCGAAGTCGGCCCCGCGGCGGACGAGGACGCCGATCACCCCCGGGATCAGACCCCGGAGCAGGACGTCGTCCACGTCACTCGGTGACGGTGGGCGGCGCACCCAGGAACGGCCGCAGCTCCAGCCACTCGCGGATCGGCTCGCCGCCCGGGCCGGGGGCCGCCGACAGCTCGCCGGCCAGCTCGACGGCCCGCTCCTGGGTGTCGACGTCGATCACCATCCAGCCGGCGATGAGGTCCTTGGTCTCGGCGAACGGGCCGTCGGTGACCGGCGGGCGGCCCTCGCCGTCGTACCGCACCCACAGGCCCTCGGGCGCGAGCGCCTGGCCGTCGACGAACTCGCCGGTCTCGGTCAGCTTCGTCGCGAAGTCGCTCATGTACTGGACGTGGGCCGAGACCTCGTCCGGCGTCCACTGGTCCATCGGCGCGCAGTCGAGCGACTTCGACGTGCTCCGGTAGTGCTTGAGCAGCAGGTACTTGGCCATCGTGGTCCTCCTCGGTGTGCTGCGGCCCATCGTGGCCGCGGACACCCCGGGGACGGAACCGGCTGCGTGTTCTCGACATCGGGCGATCGCCCGGGGGCGACCGGCCGCCTGTCAAGGCCTCCGACTGATCTGTGGACAGGCTTCTGACCTGCGAATTCGTGCTGTCGGCGGCCGCTCGGACCGGCATTCTTCGTACACACGTTCGAATCGACGGGAGGTGCTCGGTGAGCGAGTTGACGTCGGCGCTGGATGCCCTCGCGGCCGAGGGCCTGCACGGTTTGACCGATGGTGAGGTGCTGGACCGGACGGGGTTGCTGGTGGCCGTGGCGAACCGGGTGGCTGCGGAGCTGACCCGCACGGTGCGGCACGCGGAGGCCACCCAGGCGGCGGAGCGCGACGGGCTGAAGAGCATGCGGTCGTGGTTGATCGGGCACGTGCGGCTGGCGCCGGTCGAGGCGTCGCGGATCGTGCGGTCTGGGCGGGCGCTGGAGCACTTCCCCGTGCTGGCCGAGGGGTTCGCGGCCGGTGTGGTGACTGCGGCGCAGGTGAACGTGCTGGCGGAGAGGGTCGGCCCTGGTGAGGTGGCGAAGGCCCACGAGCAGGGCATCGACCTCGCGGAGTTCGACCGGACCTGGGCGGTGATCGCCGCCGGTGCGCCACATGAGTCGTTGAAGGTTGCGGTGCAGCTGTTCGAGGACGCCCTGGATCCTGACGGGCCGGAGCCGGACCCGACGGAGGGTCGGCGGTTCACCATCGTCAAGCACGCCGACGGCAGCGTCACGGGTCGGTTCGAGCTGGATGCCGTGGGTGGGGAGAAGGTGCAGGCCGCGATCGAGTCCCACGTGCAGGCCGACCGGCCGAAGGGGGACACCCGGAACCGGTCCCAGCAGCAGGCTGATGCGTTCGTGCAGGTGTGTGACAACCAGCTGGCCTCGGGCAACCTGCCGACGCTGCGGACGGTGAAGCCGCACGTGGTGCTGCAACTGGACCTGGACGCTGCGGTCGACCCGGCCACCGGCCCCGGCGCCGCGCAGACCGGATTCGGGGCCAGCATCTCCGCCGCCCGGGCGCGGTGGCTGGCGTGCGACGGCAGCATCTCCCGGATCGTGATGGGCCCCGACGGCACTCCACTGGACCTGGGTCGGGACCACCGGGTGGTCACCCCGGGACTGCGCAAGGCGGTGGAGCGGCGGGACAAGGGGTGCGTGTTCACCGGGTGCGGTGCGCCGACCTGGTGGTGCGACGTCCACCACCTCATCCACTGGCTGCACGGTGGTGAGACGTCGTTGAACAACTCAGCCCTGCTGTGTGAACGTCACCACACCAAGGTCCACCACGGGTTCCGGGTCCAGCGACAACCCGATGGCCGATGGCGCACCTGGCGCCCCGACGGCACCGAGATCCTCATCGGACCCCTGCTCTGACCTGCTCGTCACCCGCGTCCGGACGCAGCCCCGCTGCGCCCGGACGTCGGTGTGCACGTCGGTCCCCCCTGCTGAGCCGGTCTGCCGCCGGCGGGTGAGTGGACGGTCCCGAGGCGGCCGGTGAGCCCCGGCTGGTCGCCCCGGTCGGACGCCGTCGTCAACCCTCGGTAGTCCCCTCCGACGGCGGGGACCCGTCGGACTCGTCGTACCGGGTGTAGATGGCGGCCATCGAACCGGACGGGTCCAGCCGGGCGAGGACGGCGTCGCCGATTGCGGCGAGCTGGTCGATCTGCTCCACGTCGAGGGCGTCGATGACGTGGTGCCGGACGGTGGCCGCGTGGCCGGGGGCTGCCTCCTGCACCTTCGCCCAGCCCGGGCCGGTGAGCCGGGCGTTGGTCGCCCGCCGGTCCTCCGGGCAGGGGGCGCGCTCGACCAGGCGGCGGGTCTCCAGCCGGCTGACCACGTGCGAGAGCCGGGGGAGGGTGGCGTTGGTGTGCCGGGCCAGCTCGGTCATCCGCAGGCTCCGGTCGCGTGCCTCGGAGAGCACTGCCAGCACGTAGTACTCGAAGTGCGTGAGGTCGGAGTCCCGGCGCAGCTGCGCATCCAGCGCACCGGGCAGCAGCTCGAGTACGCCGATGAGGCGTACCCACGCGCGCATCTCACGCCGGTCGAGCCAGGGGGTCTCCATGGCACCATCCTCAACCCGCATGGTTGTAGAAACAAGTTCCCTCGGGCATGCTCTCACTTGTAACGACAACCAATGCCCTTGGCACGCCTCGCGGCCGGCCTCCGCGCCGGCCCGGGTACCCGGCCGACACCTGCACCCCGACCGCCCTCGCACCGACAGGAACCTCATGACCTTCCCCGCCCCCGCCCGAGACGTCGCCCTTCTGCTGACCCGCGTCGCCGTGGGCGTGGTGTTCTTCGCCCACGGCTGGCAGAAGCTGTTCACCAACGGCATCGACGGCACCGCCGCCTTCTTTGCGGAGATCGGCGTGCCCGCCGCGACCGCCGCTGCATGGCTGGCCGCGATCGTCGAGCTCGTCGGCGGCGCCGCCCTCGTCGTCGGACTGGCCGTGCCGGTCGTCGGGCTGCTGCTCCTGGTCGACATGGTGGGTGCGTTCGCGTTCGCCCACGCCGGGTCCGGCCTTTTCGTCGACGCGGGCGGCTACGAGTTCGTCCTGGTGCTCGGCGCTGTGTCCCTCCTGCTCGCCGTCATCGGCGCGGGGCGCTACAGCATCGACCACCTGATCGCCGACCGCCGGCGGGTGGCGCAGCCCGCGGGCGCCTGACGCAGTGCTCCGGTGGGCCGGGCAGCTCGCGAGAGGCTGCCCGGCCCGCTCCGACCGTCCCGGTCGCCTTCGGGCACTTCCGCCTTCGCGTCACGACCACCGAGGAGTCTCATGACCACGCTCAGCACGACCGCGACCGCCGACGCGCGCATCCCGGCCGCGCACCCGTTCGCCGCCCACCTGCGCCGGGTCGCCGCGCTGGAGGTGGAGTCGCCGCACCGGCCCTGGACGCCGGAGGACGGGCCGCTGCCCAGCTTCTACCTGTCCCACGGCGGCGGGCCCATGCCCTTCCAGAGCCCCGCGTGGCTCGACCCGCTGCACGACTGGGCTCGTGCCCTGCCCAAGCCGCGAGCGATCCTGGTGGTGTCCGCCCACTGGGAGTCCGCGCCGCTGTCGGTCAGCGCCGACCGGCCCGACGAGCTGGTCTACGACTTCGGCGGCTTCGACCCGATGTACCACGGGTTCCGCTACGACACTCCCGACGCCGGCGAGCTCGCGCGGCAAGTGGTCGGGCTGACGCCGGACACCACGCAGGTGCACCAGCACACCCGACGCGGGCTGGACCACGGCGCCTGGGTGCCGCTGAAGATCATGTACCCGACCGCCGACGTCCCGGTGCTGCAGCTGTCGCTGCCCACCGAGGACCCTGACGAGCTGCTGTCGCTGGGCGCCCGGCTGCGACCACTGCGCGAGCAGGGCGTGCTGGTCGTCGGCTCGGGCCACATGACCCACGGCCTGCCCTTCCTGACCCGGGAGATGCTCGTGGAGAACCGGGTGCCCGGGTGGTCGGCGGACTTCGACGCGTGGGCCGCCGACGCGCTGGCCCGCGGCGCGGTCGACGAGCTCGCCCGCTTCCGCACCGCGGCACCCGGCATGCCCTACGCCCATCCGACCGTGGAGCACTTCACCCCGCTGTTCGTCACCCTCGGCGCGGCCACCGACCCCACCGCACCGGTGGTCACCCGCCTGGACGGCTACGGCGTCGGCCTCTCCCGGCGGTCCTTCCAGACGGCCTGACGGCAGCGGGAGGCGTCGGCGCGGCGAGGTGGCGGTGCAGGACGTCGACCAGCCAGCGCTGCGCCGGCGTCCGGGACGCCTCGGGCCGGGCGTACAGCGCGATCTCCAGCGGTTCCAGCGGGATCGGCAGCGAGAGCAGCCGCACCGGGTGATGGTCGGTGAACGCCCGCCCCACGTACGACGGCACGATCGCCACCAGGTCCGACTCCGCCACCAGGTAGGGCAGCACGGAGAACTTCGACACCTGCAGGGCGACGTGGTCGAGCAGGTCCAGCGTCTCCAGCGCCAGCTTCGGCCCCACGTGCCCGGTCGCGCTGTCGACCAGCACGTGCCGCTCCGCCCGCAGCTCCTCGACGGTGACGGCGCTGCCGGCCAGCCGAGGGTGCGCCGAGCCCACCATCGCCAGGTAGCCCTCCGCGAACAGCGGGATCCGCCGCAGCTGCGGGGACGACAGGATGGGCGTCGCCACGAACGCGTCCAGCTGCCCCCGCGCGAGCTCCGCCGGCGACGCCGCCAGGTCCAGTGGCCGCACCGTCAGTGACACCCCCGGCGCCTCCGCCCGCAGCGGACCCACCAGCCGGGGCAGCAGCGCAGCCTCGCCCAGGTCGGACAACGCGATGGTGAAGCGGGCCTGGGAGAACGCCGGGTCGAACGCCGACGACGGGTCCACCGCCGCCGAAATCCCGGCCAGCGCCTGCCGCAGCGGCTCGTACAGCCGGTCGGCCACCACCGTCGGCTCCAGCCCGCCCCGCCCGCGCCGGAACAGCTCGTCGTCGAACCGCCGGCGCAGCTTCCCGAGGCTGTAGCTCACCGTCGGCTGGGTCACGTGCACCGCCTCGGCCGTCGCCGTCACGCTGCGCGTCTCGTACAGCAGCACGAACACCCGCACGAGGTTCAGGTCGAAGTCCGCCACATCGACAGTGTCTATCCAGCCATCCGCGACGCATCTATTGGATCGCTGTCAGGGTCAGCGCCTACCGTGAGCGCGACCACACCGACCAGCGAGGGGGATCAGTGCTGATCCGCACCGTGGCCCACGAGTTCCTGCGCCGGCAGGGCCTGACGACGATCTTCGGCAACCCGGGCTCCAACGAGCTGCCGTTCCTCGCCGAGCTGCCCGGCGAGTTCCGCTACGTGCTCGGCCTGCACGAGGGCGCCGTCATCAGCATGGCCGACGGCTACGCCCAGGCCACCGGCCGCCCCGCGCTGGTCAACCTGCACGCCGCCTCCGGCTCCGGCAACGCCATGGGCGCCCTCACCAACGCCGTCTACTCCCGGACGCCGCTGGTGCTCACCGCCGGTCAGCAGGTGCGCTCGGCCATCGGCCTGGAGGCGATGCTCTCCAACGTCGACGCCGCGCAGCTGATGCGGCCGCTGGTCGGCTGGGCCGCCGAGCCCGCCACCGCCGCCGACGTTCCGCGCTCGCTGGCCCAGGCCGTCTTCGAGGCCCAGCTGCGCCGCCGGCCCAGCTACCTCTCCATCCCGTACGACGACTGGACCGTCGAGGCCGACCCGAACGCCGCCGCGGTGCTCGACCGCGACGTCGAGCGCTCCGCGTACCCCGACCCCGCCCAGCTCGACCGGCTGGTCGCCGAGGTGCAGGCTGCCCGCAACCCCGCGCTCGTCCTCGGCGGCGACCTCGACACCGACGGCCTCTTCGACGAGGCCACCGCGCTCGCCGAGCGGATGGGCGCCGACACCTGGGCCGCGCCCAGCACCTTCCGGATGCCCTTCCCGAACCGGCACCCGCTCTTCCGCGGCGTCCTGCCCGCCGGCATCGCGCCCATCTCGGAGGCGTTCGCCGGCCACGACCTCGTGCTCGTGCTCGGCGCTCCGGTGTTCCGCTACCACCAGCACGTCCCCGGCGACCTGCTGCCCGCGGGCACCCGCCTGGTGCAGGTCACCGACGACGCCGAGGCCGCCTCCCGCGCACCGATGGGCCGCGCCCTGGTCACCGACCCCGGCGCGGTGATCCGCGCGCTGCTCAAGGCGCTGCCCGAGCCGCCCGAGCAGACCCGCGAGTACACGCCCCCCGCCGAGCCGGCGCAGCCGAAGTCCGACGACGTGCTGCACCCCGAGCAGGTGTTCGCCGCGCTCCGCGACACCCAGCCCGCCGACACCCGCTACGTCGTCGAGTCGACCTCGACCAGCAGCGCCTGGTGGCGGCAGATCGACCTGCGTCGCGGCGCCTCCTGGTTCTGGCCGGCCTCCGGCGGGCTCGGCTTCGGCCTGCCCGCCGCCGTCGGCGTCGCCCTCGCCGACGCCGACCGGCCCGTCGTCGGCGTCATCGGCGACGGCTCGGCCAACTACGGCATCACCGCGCTCTGGACCGCGGCGCAGCACCAGCTGCCGGTCACCTTCGTGTTGCTCCGCAACGGCACCTACGGCGCGCTGCAGTGGTTCGCCGACGTGCTCGGCACCCCCGACGCCCCCGGCACCACCATCCCCGGCATGGACTTCACCAAGATCGCCGAGGGCTACGGCGTGGCCGGCGTCCAGGCCGCCGACGGCGAGCACCTGCGCGCGCTGCTCGCCGAGCCGACGCAGACCCCGCGGCTGATCCAGGTCGACACCGAGACCACCCGGCCGCACTGACGAGCGGCCCGGCCGTGGCGCCCGCGAGGGGCGCCGCGGCCGGGCTGGTCACCAGCCGACGGCGCCGTGCCGGTCGGTGAAGGTGCCGGTCGGGCCGTCGGCCCCGATCGTCGCCATCGCGACGATCGCGTCGGTGCCCTCGGTGACGGTCTGCGGGCCGGCGTGGCCGTTGAAGTCGGTGGCCGTGTAGCCCGGGTCCACGGTGTTGATCCGCAGCTCCGGGAGGAACTGGGCGTACACGGCGGTGAGCATGTTGACCGCCGCCTTGCTCGCCGAGTACCCGACCGAGGGCACCGAGTGTTCGATCCTGGACTCGTCGGACCGCGCGGCGAACGAGCCCAGCCCGCTGGACACGTTCACGATCACCGGCGCCGCCGACTCCCGCAGCAGCGGCAGGAACGCGTGCGTGGTCCGGACGGTACCCACCGTGTTCGTGTCGAGCACCGCCAGCAGATCCGGTCCGGTGTAGTCCTCCACCGCGCCGATCGGCCCCGGGATGCCCGCGTTGTTGACCAGCACGTCCAGCCCGCCGAAGCGCTCCCGCACCGCGGCCGCCGCGGCCGCCACCGACTCGTCGGAGGTCACGTCCAGCTGCACCCAGTCCACGCCGAGCTCCTCGGCCGCTCGGCGCCCGCGTTCCGGGTCGCGGGCGCCGATCACCACCCGGTGCCCGTGCTCCTTCAGCCGCCGGGCCGTCTCGTAGCCCAGGCTCTTGTTCCCGCCGGTGATCACTGTCGTCGTCATGCGACCGACGGTGCCCCCGTCCGGGCCACGCCGGATGGTCACGTTCGACCGTGGGAACGGCAGTACCACCCATCTCGCCGCCGCGGGGTCGATCATGGGTGCATGACCGACCGCGGGGAACTGGCCACGCTGCTGCGCGCGTGGCGGGAGCGCCTGCAACCGGCCGCCGTCGGCTTCCCGGCCGGGCAGCGCCGCACCGCGGGCCTCCGCCGGGAGGAGGTCGCCCTGCTGGCCGGCCTGTCGGTCGACTACCTCGTCCGGCTGGAGCAGGGCCGGGCCGAGCGGCCCTCGGCGCAGGTCGTCGGCTCGCTCGCCCGGGTACTGCAGGTCGGCGACTGCGAGCGCGACCAGCTGTACCTCGCCGCCGGCCTGCCCGCGCCGGCCGCGAGCGCCGTGCCGACGCACATCCCCGGCAGCGTGCAGCGGCTGATCGCCCGCCTGCCGGACGTCGCCGTCAGCGTCTGGACCGCGCACTGGACGCTGCTCACGCTCAACGCCGCCGCGGAGGCGTTGCTCGGTCGCGTCCAGCCGGGGGAGAACCTGATCGCCGCGCAGTTCGCCGGCCGGACCCCGCAAGTCGTGTGGGCCCCCGCCGAGGAGGAACGGCACGAGCGCGCCCTCGTCTCCGACCTGCGCACTGCGGCGATTCGGTACCCCGACGACGTGTCGGTGCGGGCGCTGCTGGCCGAGCTGCACGGCAACGACCGGTTCGCGCGGATGTGGGCCGAGGGCACGGTCGTGGAGCACCGGTCGAAGAGCAAGACCTTCGCCCACCCGGCCGTGGGGCCGGTGACGCTCGACTGCGACATCCTCACCGCGAACTGCACGGACCTGCGCATCGTCACCTACACCGCCGAGCCGGGCACCGAGGACGCGTCCCGGTTCGACCTGATCCGCACCCTCGGGGTGGCCGGGCTCAGCAGCGCGCCGGCCTGACCGTCACGCGGCGGCGGTGGGCCCCGCCGGCGCCGGCTCGGCCGGGGTGGGCTCGGTGGAGCGCTCCTCCCGGGGCATGAGCGCGACGGCGATCAGCAGCAGCACCGCCACGCCCGCCGTCGCGATGAACACGGAGTGCACCGCGCCGGTGAGCGCCTCCGCGCCGACGGCCGCCGACTCCAGCGACGCCGAGCCCAGCGTCCCGTTCACCACGGCGCCGAAGGCGGCGACGCCGAGCGCGCTGCCCATGGAGCGGAAGAACATGTTGGTGCCGGTGACCACGCCGCGCTGCTGCCAGCCGACCGCCGACTGCGCCGCGATCAGCGTCGGCGCCGCGGTGAGCCCCATGCCCAGCCCGATCACGAAGCACGTCGCGCCCACCTGGACGACGCTGGAGGAGGCGTCCAGGAGCAGCAGCAGGGCGGCGCCGGCGACCACGACGACCGACCCGAGCAGCGCGGTGGCCCGGATGCCGATCCGCAGGTACAGCCGCCCGGACTGGGAAGCGGAGATCGGCCACCCGATGGTCAGCGCGGCGAGCGCGAACCCGGCCACCAGCGGGCCGGTGCCCAGCGCCTCCTGCACGTAGGTGGGCACGTAGGTGGTCAGCCCGAGCAGCACCGCGCCGACGGCGGCGGACACCAGGCTCGTGGTCAGGATCAGTCGGTGCCGGAACAGCGCCAGCGGGACGACGGGGTCGGCGGCTCGGCGCTCGATGAGCACGAACACGGCGAGCAGGACGACGCCGGCGGCGAGGACGGCGATGCTCTGCGGCGACGCCCAGGCCCACGCCTGCCCGCCCTCCAGCAGCCCGAGCACCAGCAGGGTGAGGCCCACGGTGAGCACGCCCGCCCCGGCGTAGTCGATCCGCGGCCGGCTGCGGGTGACCGTCTCGGTGAGCCGGCGCCCGATCATCACCGCCGCGAGCAGGCAGAACGGGACGTTGACGAAGAAGATCCACCGCCAGCTGACGTACTCGGAGAAGACCCCGCCCAGCGTCGGGCCGACCACCGAGCTGATCGCCCACACGCTGGCGATGTAGCCCTGCACCCTCGCCCGCTCGGCCAGCGAGTACAGGTCGCCGACGATCGTCATCGCCATCGGCTGGACCGCCCCGGCCCCCAGCCCCTGCAGGGCACGGAAGGCGATCAGCGAGCCCATGCTCCAGGCGAACCCGCAGAGCACCGAGCCGAGCAGGAACAGCCCGATGCCGACCAGCATCACCGGCTTGCGGCCGAACAGGTCGGCCAGCTTGCCGTAGACCGGCACGGTGACTGCCTGGGCCAGCAGGTAGATGGAGAACAGCCAGGGGAACTCGGCGAAGCCGCCGACGTCGTCCACGATCGAGGGGACGGCGGTGGCGATGATCGTCGAGTCGATCGCCACCAGCGCCGTCGCGAGCATGACGCCGATCAGCACCGGCCCCCGCTCGGAGCGGAAGCCGACCCCCGCCGTCGCCGTCGTCGTCGTCACGCTGCTCCTCGTCCCCGGGTGGCCCGCCGCGCCTGGCAGGTGGTGAGAGCAACCAACCACACCCGCCGGACATGCCGGGCGTGGATGGGAGCCTGGCCACATGGGTCCGCAGATGCAGGTGGTCGTCGTCGGTGGGGGAGCGCTGGGGGTGTCGGCCGCGGCGCACCTGGCCGACCGGGGTGCCCGGGTCACGCTGGTGACGGACGGCGAGCTGGCCGGCGGTGCGTCGGGGCGGTCGCTGTCCTGGCTGAACTCCGCCGGCGCGTTCCCCGCCGAGTACCACCGGTTGCGGATGGCCGGGCTGGCGCGCTACCGCGCTCTCGATGTCCCGTGGGTGCGCTTCGACGGTGGCATCCGCTGGGGCGACGGCGTCCGGGAGTCCTACGCGCACCACCGGGAGATCGGCTACCCGGGCGAGTGGCTGACGCCGGACGAGGTCACCGACCGCACCCCGGGTCTGGACGTCGCCGCGCTGCCCGACGACGGCGTCGTGCTCAACCCCGGCGAGGGCTGGGTCGACCTGCCCTCGCTCATCGCCCACCTGGCCCGCGAGCTGGTCGCCGCCGGGGGACGGGTGCGCACCTCCGCCGGCCGCTGCCAGGCCGTGGTCGAGGGCGGCCGCGTCACCGGCGTGCGCACCGGCGCCGGCGACGTCGTCCCGGCCGACGCGGTCCTGCTCGCCACCGGGGCGGAGGTGCCCGCGGCGCTCGCCGAGCTGGGTGTGGTGGTCCCGGACGCGACCTCGAACGCCCTGCTGGTGCGCACCCCGCCGGTCGGCCACGCCCTCCGCGCCGTGCTCAACACCCCGCGGGTGGCCCTCCGCCCCGCGCCCGGCGGGTCGCTGGTGATGGACGCCGCCTGGTCGGAGGAGGAGGTGGTCCGGCGGGACGACGGCAGCTTCGAGGTCCGCGACTCCACCGTCCAGGGCCTGCTCACCGAGGCGTCCCGGCTGCTCGCCGGCCACCCCGCGTTGACCGCGGAGGCGATCGGCGTGGGCCGCAAGCCGATCCCCGGCGACGGCCATCCCGTGCTCGGTGCGGTGCCCGGGGTGGCCGGGCTGCACGTCGCGTTCACGCACAGCGGCGCGACGCTCGCACTGATCGCGGGCGAGCTGCTCGCCGGCGAGATCACCGATGGGGAGCCGAGCCCGCTGCTGGCCGCGTTCCGGCCCGACCGGTTCGCCTGAGCGGCGCTAGGACTCCTCTACCTCCACCCCGGGTGAGCCGGCGACGATCTCGCGCTCGACGGCGGCGAAGCCGTACCGGACCGGCACCATCAGCGGCCGCCCCGTCCGGAGCTCGATCACGGCGAGCGTGTCGGAGAGCCGGCTGCGCCGGATGCGCGCGACGTCCAGCAGGGGGACGGCGCCTGCGCGCAGCGGTGTCGCCCAGTGCAGCTGGGCGCCGGTGACCTCCAGCTCCACGCAGGTCCGGACCAGGAACCACCAGGCGTTCCAGCCCAGGGCGCCCAGCCACAGCAGCAGGAAGAGCAGCGGCGGCCCCTGGCCCTGCGCGGTGGCGATGATCAGCCCCACCGCGACGACGCCGAAGACGGCGAACAGGAGCGGGATCAGCCACCGTGCGCCTCGGAACGGTCGGTAGCTCACGCGGGGGTCCTCTCGTCGATCACCCGCAGAGTGTGCCGCGCCCCCGAGGTGGACCCGGTCAGTTGATGCAGCTCGAGTCGGCTGCCGTCCGCTCGGTGGTGGCGTAGCCGCCGGGCGCGGCCGCCGGTGCGGGGGCGGTGACCGCCTCGCCGATGCCGTTGAAGTCGGTGCCGATGACCAGGCGGAGGGTGCCCGCGGGCAGGCTGTCGTCGACGGCCACCGCCACGCCGGGCAGCTGGGCGGCGACGAGCGCAGCCGCAGCCTCGTCCCCCGCGCGGTGGCTGACCGTCGTCGTCGCCGTGGCATCGGCGTTGCCGCCGTTGTCCGCCCCGAAGCCGGCGCCGACCAGCGCCTCCGCGGTGGTCGCGGCCGCACCGGAGACGCCGGAGCCGTTGAGGACGCTGACGGTCACCGACGACGGCGACACCGACGGGGCGGCGCTCGTCGGCGCCGGCGACGGCGGCTCCTCCGCCGGTGCGGCGTTCAGCGAGGCGAAGAACTCGTTGAGCACCTCCTGGCTCGGCGGCTCGAGCACGTCGGCGCCGTCGATCCGGGCGTCGTCCAGCCCGGGGATGGTCTGGAAGGTGATGTTCCCCAGCTGCACGTTCTGCATCTGGGCGGCCAGGTCAAAGACGTCCAGCCCCTGGTCGAAGGTGACGCTGCTGCCCACCTGCTCCACGATCGCCTTCTGCTTGCCCGGGTTGAACAGCAGGTCGGAGGAGAGGATGTTGCGCAGCATGCCGGCGATGTAGACCTGCTGGCGGACGACCCGGTCGAGGTCGGACCGCGGCAGCCCGTGGCGCTGGCGGACGAACTTCAGCGCGTCCGCCCCGCTGATCGACTGGACGCCGGCCGGGAAGTCCGCGCCGGACAGCGGGTCGCTGGTGGCCTGGCACAGGTTCACCTCCACCCCGCCGACGATCGAGCTCAGGTTGATGAAGCCCAGCAGGTTGATCTCGGCGAAGTGGTCGATCTCCAGGCCGGTGAACTGGCTGACCGTCTGGATGAGCAGCTGCGCCCCGGCGGCGTCCTTCTCGGCCTCTCCGCCCGGCGCGGCGTTGTAGCCGCGGGCGTAGGCGGAGTTGAGCCGCCCCTGGCCGTAGCCCGGGATGGACACGTAGGTGTCCCGGGGCAGCGAGACGAACGAGGCAGCCGATCCGTCGGCGGGCACGTGGACCAGCATCATCGAGTCGGTGTTGAGCACCCCGTCCGGGTCGCCGGTGCTGAACTCGGCCTGCTGCTCGGGGGTCAGGCCCTTGCGGGAGTCCATCCCGACCAGCAGCAGGTTCATCTCGGCACCGGCGTGCTCGTCGCCGTTGACGTCGACGTTGCCGGTGGCCGGGATCGCGTCGGTGCGGCTCACGCTCGCCTCCGCGACGCGCACCAGGTACCAGCCCCAGCCGCTGCCGGCCAGCACCAGCGCGCTGAGCACCGCGGCGATCGAGCGGGCCACCACCGTGGCCCGCGCCGAGTTCCACGACCTGCCGCCGGCTGACCCGCCGCCCCGGGACGGCGCCCGACCCGCGCGGGGGTCGAGGTGCCCGGGCAGCCGACGCCGCTCGTCCCGGGTCACTGCCCGTCCTCGCCCCGCCCGGCGATCGGAGCGCACGCCGCCCGCCCCAGTCGCCCGCCGAACGCACTGCCTGTCAGTTCCGCCACCACCGACTCCACCCTGCCACCGCGATGGCGGTGACCGGGGGCCTGCCCCGCCGGACCAGCGGGTGCGACCCGGTGAACCGCCTCACGTGCTCCAGTCGATGCGGTCGGCCAGCCGGCGCGCTCGCGCGCCGAACGCCGGGTCGATCGACGCCGCCCACGCCACCCGGCCCAGCACGTGGTCGCGGAACGTCGCCGGGTCGCGGTCGCGGACCTGCGACCGCCAGCCGCGCACCGCGCAGTTGTGCAGCAGTGCCCGCAGCGCGTCCCGCTCGGGCCGCGGCAGCGTCGGGTGCACGTTCACCACCGCACCCAGCACCGACTGCCGCCCCGCCGCTGCCGTCGACCGGGTCTTGGCCGCGTTCAGCCGGAAGCCCTCCTCGGCCACGACCTCCCCGGCCAGCGCCTCGAACCGGCCTCGGTCCAGGCCGCGGTCGCCGCTGAACGTCAGGTCGTCGACGTACCGGGTGTACTCGGCGCCGAACGACGCGGCCAGCCCCGCCAGCCGCCGGTCCAGCCGGAACGCGACCAGGTTCGCCAGCGCCGGCGAGGTCGGCGCCCCCTGCGGCAGGTGCGGCACGGCCAGCCGCCGGCCGACCCGGAAGTGCCGGTCGACATCGGCCGGCACGGGCACCGCCGCCCACACCGACCGCGGCACGACCGTCGTCACCAGCCCCGTCACCGCGTGCGCCACCGGCTCGGGCAGCCCGCCGACCGTGCGCAGCAGCGCATGCACCCGCTCCGCCGGAATGCTCGGGAAGAACGCCTCCAGGTCCAGCTGCAGCACCACGGCCGCTCCCGCGTGCGGCGCCACCGCCGTCCGCACCGACCGCCCCGGCACGCACCCGTGTGCCGCCCCGTGCACCGGCAGCGGGCCCACCACGTGCCGCAGCAGCCGGCGCTGCGCCTCCTTCAGTCGCGGCTTCGGCGCGGCCACCAGCCGGGTCCGGTCCGGTGAGGAGAGCGCGGTCCACCGGTAGTGCCGCAGCGGCTCCCGCACCGTGCGCTCCAGCCGGTGCGCATCGGCGAACCAGGCCAGCTCGCCGGCGTCCAGGTCCAGCAGCCGGGCCAGCGCCGCCAGGTCCGGCAGCTCCGTCACCCCGTACCGGCGGAACGCGACGTCGGTGGTCGTCGGCTGCCAGCGCACCACCCGGGGCTGGGGCACCACCGTCCAGCCGCGCCGCCAGCCCTCCGTCGTCCGGACGAACGCCGCGAGCTCCCGCGGCCGGTCCACCGGGGCGTCGCGGTAGGCGGCCAGCACCTCACCGACCAGCGTGCCCACCCACCGCGGCGCCCGGGGCAACCCGAGCGCGACCGCCGTCCGCCGGACCATCTCCCGCCGCCGCCAGCGGCCGCCCAGCAGCGCCACGGCGACGCCGGAGGCGGTGCTCGCCGCCCGCCGCCCGGTCGGCACCGTCACCGGCGGGGTGTGCGACGGGGCGGCCAGCCAGCCCCTGATCGAGGCGTCAGCAGGTGCGCGGAGCGCACGGCCGGGCGGGTGACGAGATGCTGAGCAACGACACGACCCCCGGGGTTGCCCCGGGGTGACCGGACCACGCCGGTCGTCCTGCCCGCCCCGTCGCACACCCGGCCCACCGTAACGGTCCGAGGGCGTGACGGAAGTGCCTGCTGGGCCGCGGCTCCCGGCCGCCACTCGGCCAGGTCGGCGATCGTGTGGTGGACTCGCCGACGTGACCGCGGCCATCGTCCTGGCGCTGCTGTCGGCGTGTGCCTTCGCCACCTCCACCGTGGTGCAGCACCGGTGCGCGACGTCTGCGGGGGAGTCGCTGCCCGACGGTGCCGTGCTCCGGCTGGTCGGTCGGCTGGTCCGGCACCGCGGCTGGCTCCTCGGTCAGCTCGCCGCCCTGGTCGGCTTCCTGCTGCACGCCGCCGCGCTGACGTTCGGCCCGGTCGTCATCGTCCAGCCGCTGCTGTCCGGCGGGCTCGTGCTCTCCCTGGCCCTCGGTGCGCTGATCGACCGGCGGCACCCCGGCCGCACCCTGCCCGACCGCGGGCAGTGGGTCGCCGCGGCGCTGGTGGTGCTCGCGCTCGCCGTCTTCGTCGTGTCCGCGAGGCCCGACCACGGATCGCGGTTCGCCGACCCGCCCCCGCTGCTCGCCTGCCTCGGCGCCGGTGCGGCGATCATGGTGCTCGCCGCCCTGTGGGCGCTGCGCCCGTCGTCGCCGCACAAGGCGCTCGCCCTCGGCATCGCCGCCGGGTTCGGCTTCGGCATGACCGGGCTGCTGCTCAAGGACGTCGTCGCGCACCCGCCCGCCGAGCTGCTGACCTCCTGGACCACGTACGTGTTGCTGGCCAGCGGCGCCGCGTCGATCGTCTTCGCCCAGTGGGCGTACCAGTCCGGTGCCTTGATCGAGATGCTCCCGGCCATGGCCGTGCTCGAGCCGCTGGTCGCCGTCGGCCTGGCCACCCTGGTCTACGACGAGCGCCTGCAGCCGGGCCTGCTCGCCACCGCCGGCCAGGTGTTCGGCGTGGTCGCGCTGGTCGTCGGGGTGGCGGTGCTGGCCCGGCGGTCGGCGGCCCAGGAGGAGTCGGAGGTGCCGCTCGTGCTGCCGCCGCCGGCGACCTTCGCCGTTCCGCACTCCATCGAGCAGCACGAGCACACGCCGGGCCGGGGCGTCAGCCGCTGATCGGCGTCGCGGGATCGTCCGGCAACCCCTCGGGCACCCGGTTGGGGCCCGCCTCGGAGGGCCGCGGCCGGTCCTGCGGGTGCAGCCGGACGGCGACCAGCGCGACGTCGTCGTCCGGCTTGCCCTCGACCAGCCGCTCGATCAGCTCGTCGCACAGCTCCTGCAGCGGCCGGCCGGCGAGCTCGGCGAGCGCGGTGCGCAGCCGGTCCAGGCCGGTGTCCAGGTCGGCGTCGCGGCGCTCGATGAGCCCGTCGGTGTAGAGCAGCACGGTCGCGCCCCGGTCCAGGGTGACGACCGAGTCGGTGCGCACCGCCCGGGGGTCGACGCCCAGCAGCAGGTCGGCCTTCCAGTCGGCGAGCACCGCCACGCTGCCGTCGGGGTGGAGCGCCAGCGGCGGCAGGTGCCCGGCGTTGGCCCAGATCATCCGGGTCACCCCGCGTGCGCGCTCGTCGTCGGTCTGCTCGAACCGGGCGACGGCGGCGGTGGCGATGGTGTCCAGCTGCAGCACCGCCATCGCCGCGTCCAGCCCGCGCAGCACCTCGGCCGGGGGCGCGTCGCTGTAGACGGCGATGCCACGCAGCAGGCTGCGCACCTGGCTCATCGCGGCGGCGGCCGCGGTGTCGTGGCCGACGACGTCGCCGATGACCAGCATCGTCGACCCGTTGGGCTGCAGGAACGCGTCGTACCAGTCGCCGCCGACCCGGGCGGCCTCGGCGGCGGGGAGGTAGCGCACCACGATCTCGGCGTGGTCGGGCTCGGGCGGGTCGGTGAGCAGGCTGCGCTGCAGGCCCTCGGCCATCTGCTGCTGCTGGCTGAACAGCCGTGCGTTGTCCAGCGCCAGCCCCGCCCGGTCGGCGACGTCCTGGGCGACGGAGACGTCCTCGTCGGTGGGCTCGTGCCCGTCGGCGTAGAACAGGGTGAGCAGGCCGAGGGTGCGACCGCGGGCGCGCAGCGGCAGGGCGACCTCGCTGCCCGGGGCGAGCACCGTGATCAGCTCCCGGGCAGGGCCGACGGGCAGCAGCAGAGCCACGTCCTCACCGCGGAAGGACACCGCCTCGTCGGAGTACAGCGCCCGCGCCACCGGCGCGGTCACCGGCATGGCGTCCAGCCGGACGTCGGCGTAGCGCTCCAGCAGGGCGCGACTGGCCGGGTTCACGTGCCAGCTGCCGACGTCGCGGGGCTGCCCGTCGTCGTCGATCACCGTGACGATGCAGAAGTCCGCCAGCGCCGGGACGACGATCCGCGGCAGCCGCGCCGTGGCCGCCTGCACGTCCAGGGTGCCGGTCAGCTCGGCGCTCACCTGGGCGAGCAGGGCCAGCCGCCGGGCGGCGCGCTCGGCGCGGTTCTGGGCCTCCCGGCGCTCGGTGACCTCCAGGAAGTAGACCGACAGACCCTCCGGGGTCGGCCAGGCCCGCAGCTCGTACCAGCCGTTGAGCGGCGCCGGGTAGTGCGCGTCGAACGCGATCGGCTTCCCCGTGGTCACCGCCTCGTGGAACCGGTTCTCGAACAGGCTGTTGACCGCAGCGGGGAAGGCCTCCCACACGACCCGGCCGAGCAGTTCCTCGCGGGAGTGCTGCAGCAGGCGCTCGGCCTCGGCGTTGACGTGGGTGAACCGCCACTCGGGGTCCAGCGAGTAGAAACCGGCCGGCATCGCCTCCAGCACCCGGGTCACCCGCGCCTCGCCGTCGAGGGCGGCGGTGACGTCGGAGGCCACGCCGATGAGCCGGGCGGCAGCGCCGTCGGCGCCGGGCAGCGCCTTGCCCCGGGCGGAGACCCAGCGGGATCCCGCCCCCGGCACGACGATGCGGTAGACCGCGTCGAACTCACCGCACTCGGCGACCGCCGTCTGCAGCGCCTCGGTCACCCGGGGCAGGTCGTCGGGGTGCACCCGGTCGTTGAACGCCTCGATCGTCTGCTCGAAGGTGGCGGCGCCGTACCCGAACAGCTCGATCAGCCGCTCGTCCCAGACCAGCCGCTTGCTGGTCAGGTCCCAGTCGAACGTGCCGATGTCGGCC
Organism: Modestobacter sp. SYSU DS0657; assembly: GCF_054050925.1. Lineage (NCBI taxonomy): Bacteria > Bacillati > Actinomycetota > Actinomycetes > Geodermatophilales > Geodermatophilaceae > Modestobacter > Modestobacter sp. SYSU DS0657. Next base: position 70,580 of record NZ_JBJHAG010000010.1, read on the forward strand.
GCCGCGATCGCCAGCTGGGCGCGCAGCTGCGCGGCCTCCTGGTCGGCGCCCGACGCCCCGCCGACTCCGGTCGGCTCAATCACAGTCACCATCCACGTCGATGCCCCGGCGCGCGCCGAAGAGTTACGGCTCGCTGTTGAGCACCTGACACCGAGTTATGTCACGCGCGACCGGCAGACGCAACCACCTGGACGCAGATCACGTCCGTCCGCGTCGACCCGGGTGCCTCCTGGGCGCGGTGCTGTGCGATAACCGTGGCATGCAACCGATGGCGACCCCGGCGTGAGCAGCTCGTCCCCGGCGGGTGGGCAGCTCGCACCGCCGCGGGCCGAGGGGCAGGCGGTCGACGGGCAGGCCAAGGACAAGGGGCTCAAGCGCGGAGCGCTGGGCCTGGCGTCCTCCATCGTGCTGGGCGTCTCCTCGACCGCGCCGGCCTACGCGCTCGCCGCCACCCTGGGCTTCGTCGTCATCGCCGTCGGGGTCAAGGCGCCGGCGATCATGCTGCTGGCGTTCGTGCCGATGTGGCTGATCGCGGTCGCCTACTCCGAGCTCAACAAGCGGGAGCCCGACTGCGGCACGACCTTCACCTGGGCGGCGCGGGCCTTCGGTCCGCGCACCGGGTGGATGGGCGGCTGGGGGATCATCGCCGCCGACGTCATCGTGATGGCCAACCTGGCCCAGATCGCCGGCTCCTACGGCTACCGCCTCGTCGGGCTCGACGGGCTGGCCGACAGCACGTTGTGGACGACGGTGGCCGGGGTCGGCTGGATCGCCCTGATGACCTGGATCTGCTACCGCGGGATCGAACCGACCGCGCGGCTCCAGAAGGTGCTGCTGACCGTCGAGGTCGTCGTCCTGGTCGCCTTCGCCGGCTACGCGCTGGTCAAGGTCTACGGCGGCGGCGCCCCCGCGGGATCGCTGACGCCCTCGCTGTCGTGGCTGTGGCCCTCGGGGGTGAGCTGGCCGGCGCTGACCGAGGCCGCGCTGCTGGCGATCTTCATCTACTGGGGCTGGGACTCCGCGCTGGCGGTGAACGAGGAGACCGCCGACCCGACCCGCTCCCCGGGACGGGCGGCGATCATCTCCACGGTGCTGCTGGTGGGCATCTACGTCGTGGTCTCGGTGGCCACCGTCGCCTTCGCCGGCGTCGGGTCCGAGGGCATCGGGCTGGGCAACGAGGCCAACGCCGAGGACGTCTTCGCCGCCCTCGGCGCGACGGTGTTCGGCGACGACCTCGCGGGCCGGGCGTTCGAGGCGCTGCTGATCGTCTCGGTGCTCAGCTCGGCCGCCGCCTGCACGCAGACGACGATCCTGCCCACCGCCCGCGGAACGCTGTCCATGGCCGCCTACGGCGCGCTGCCCCGGTCCTTCGCCCGGATCCACCCGCGGTACCTGACGCCCACGGTGTCGACGGTCTGGATGGGCGTCGTCTCGATCGCCTTCTACGTCGGGCTCACCCTGGTCAGCGAGAACGTGCTGATCGACTCGATCACCGCGACCGGCATGCTCATCGCCTTCTACTACGGGCTGACCGGCTTCGCCGCCGCCTGGGGGTTCCGCCGCTCGCTGCGGTCGGCGCGCGACGTGCTCATGCGCCTCGTCCTGCCGCTGCTCGGCGGGCTGTTCATGCTGCTGGTCTTCGTGCTCGCCTGCGTCGAGTACGCCCACCCCGACTACGGCTACACGGTGATCGGCGGGGTGGGCGGCGTCTTCGTCGTCGGCGTCGGCTCGCTGGTGCTCGGCCTGGTGCTGATGGTCGTCTGGAACCTCGTCGCCCCGGCGTTCTTCCGCGGTCAGACGATGGTGCGTGGCACCGGCGACCTGCTGCTCGGGCCGGCCGTTCCGACCCTCGCGCTGCCGGACAGCACCGAGGCGACGGTGGTCGCCCCCGACCTGTCCAACCTGCCGCCCGGCCGGGAGCCCTTCGACCCGCGCGCCTGAAGAAGGACCCCTCTGCCCCCCACCGCTCGCGAGCTCGCGGCGGGCCCCTGCAGAGGGGCCGTTCCAGCACGTCACGTGGCGGCGAGCTCCGGTTCCGGCTCGGCGACCCGGTGCTGGGCGGGCAGGAAGGCCAGGACGACGACCGCGCCGACGACACTCGCGGCGGCGCACACCCAGGAGCCCGCGGTGACGCCGTCGAGGAAGGCCTGCTGGACGGCGGTCACGGCCGGGCCGGGGAGCCGCTCGGCCACCGCGAGCCCGGCGAAGACCGAGTCGGCCGCGGTCCCGGCCGCCTGGTCCGGGGCGCCCGCCGCGGTGAGCCCGTCGACCACCGCCGGGCCGTACACGGTGCTCATGACCGAACCGACCACCGCGACGCCCAGGGTGCCGCCCACCTCGCGCACCGTGTCGTTGACCGCCGATCCCGCGCCGGCCTGGTCGCCGCGCAGCGCGCCCATCACCGCCTCGGTGGCCGGGCTGGTGACCAGGCCGAGTCCGGCGGCCATGAGCACCATCGAGAGCACGATGCGGCCCCAGTAGTCGGACTCCAGGTTCGTGCCGGCCGCGAGGGCGAAGCCGGCCGCCATGGTCAGCAGCCCGGCGGCGACCACCAGCTTGGTGCCGACCGCCCGCATCGCCACGATCGCCAGCGGCGCGGTGACGGCAATGACGGTGGCGAAGGGGAGGGTGGCCACACCGGCGGTCAGGGTGCCGTAGCCGCGCACCGACTGGAAGTACTGGGTGATCATGAAGATGAACCCGAACAGGCTGAAGAAGGCCAGCGCGATCGCCCCGCTGCCGACCGACACCCGCGGGTCGCGGAACAGCCGGACGTCCAGCAGCGGCTCCCGGGCGCGCAGCTCGCGGACGACGAACCCGGCGACCGCCAGTGCCGCGAGCGCGTAGCCGCCGAGGGTGGTCGCCGAGCCCCAGCCGTGCCCGGGTGCCTCGATCGTCGTCCAGACCAGCAGGCCGATGCCGACCACCGAGGCTGCGGCCCCCGCCAGGTCGAAGCGGTGGGCCCGCGACCCGCGGGACTCGGGGACCAGCAGCCGGCCGGCGACCAGGGCGACGGCCGCGACCGGCAGGTTGACCAGGAAGACCGACCCCCAGGAGAAGTGCTCGAGCAGCAGCCCGCCGGTGACCGGGCCGATCGCCACCGACAGGCCGGTGACCGCGGACCAGATGCCCAGGGCGGTGGCCCGCTCGCGCCGGTCGGTGAACGTGGTGACCAGCAGGGCCAGGGTCGCCGGGTAGATCGCGGCGGCGGCCACGCCCATCGCGGCGCGGCCGGCGATGAGCTGGTCGGTGCTGGTCGAGAGCGAGGCCAGCGCCGAGGTGAGGGCGAAGGCGACCAGCCCGGACTGGAGCACGCGTCGCCGGCCGAACCGGTCACCGAGCGCGCCGCCGAGCAGCAGCAGCGCGGCGAAGGGCAGCGTGTAGCCGTCGACCACCCACTGCAGGTCGCGGGTGCTCGCCGACAGCTCCCGGCTGAGGGTCGGCAGCGCGACGTTGACGATCGTGTTGTCGATGCTGACCAGCAGCACGGACAGGCAGAGCACGGCGAGCACCCACCACCGGCGGGTGGCAGGTGCGGGCGGGGGAGTGGTCATCGCGGCCTCCGGTTGTAGGACGGTGTTCCAGAACCGCAGAACGGCGTTCCACACACCGGCAAGCGTGATCGGTGCAGGAGGATGAGGTCGTGACAGATGTCAGGCCCGGTGCGGGGCGGACCCCCAGCCGAGCGGTCGAGCAGGCGCTGGTCGACGCCGCCGAGCGAGTGCTGGTGCGGGAGGGGCTGGGCGCGGTGACCGTGCGGGCCGTCGCCACCGAGGCGGGGGTGGCGCCGATGGGCGTCTACAACCGCTTCGGCAGCAAGGACGGACTGATCGCCGCAGTGCTGGTGCGCGGCTTCGACGGACTGCGCGACGCGGTCACCGAGGACACCGACCCCAACCCCGTCGCCCGGCTGCTGGCCAGCGGGCGCAACTACCGGCGGTTCGCGCTGGCTCAGCCGCAGCACTACGGGGCGATGTTCGGTGGTCGGCCGTTGCCCACCGAGGGAACCGGCGAGCTGGTCGCGCACGCGTCCGCGGCCTTCGAGGCGCTGGTCGAGCACGTCCGGTACGCGATGGCGCGCGGTGCGCTCCGCGACGGGGACCCGGTCGAGGCCGCCCAGCTGATCTGGAGCTCGGTGCACGGGGCGGTGAGCCTGGAGCTCGGCGGAGCGGTGCTCACGCCCGACCCGGCCGCCACCTACGACGCGTTGCTGCGGATGCTGCTCACCGGTCTGGCCTGACCCCTTCGGGGGCTCCGGCCGCCCGATCGGGCGGCCGGAGCTCAAGCTCGGGCCGCGAGTGCCGACCTCTCCTGGGACGGAAGGGGTCGATGACGATGATGGTGTTGGCGTGCAACGCGGTGGGACAGGCGGCGCTGGCTGCGGGGGTGGCGTCGCTGGACGACGCGGTGCCCGAGCAGCTGCTCTACGTGGCCGGGTGGATCAGCACCGCCACCGACCTGACCCAGCAGGCGATGCTGATGTCCGAGGTGGGCTCCACCTTCGACGTGTTCATCTGAGGAAGGGCGCCCTTCCTCCCCACCCCTCGCGCGCTCGGGGCGGGCCCTGGAAGGGGGCCGGTCCAGCACGTCACGTGCTGGGCAGGGCGCTGCGGCCGCCGCCGAGGTCGGCCTCGTCGGCGGCCCGCCGCCCGGCGTCCCAGCCGGCCGGGTCGACCATCGGCCCCTGACGCCGCCGGACACGGGGGAACAGCTCCTCGACCGCGCGGTCGACCGCGCTCTCCCGGTCGGCCAGCAACGGCACGAGCGCGCCGCCGTAGGTGGCCCGCGCCTCGGCGCGCGCCGCGTCGCGCGCCTGGGTGAGCCGTTCGGCGACGCGGGCGGCGTAGGCCAGCCAGAAGCCCCGTCGCCACGCCGTCGAGCGGGTGCGGGCGCCGCCCTCGCGTGACTCGAGGTCGAGCGCGCGGCCCGCCTGCACCAGCAGCGAGGTGACCAGCAGCTCGACCAGGTCCAGGTCGGCGGAGAAGCCGACCAGCGTGGCGATGCCGAACGACGGCATCAGCACCACCCGCACGCCGTTGGCCGCGGCCACGCCCTGCAGCACCGCCGCCTTCGCCTCCACGTGCGGGTCGTCGAGGTGGAACCGGCGAGCGGTGACCCCGCCCGCACCGGGCCCGGGGGTCGCACCGCCCATCGCGGCGTCGATGGCGTAGCGGGCCATCAGCTCCTGGGCCTTGGCGGTCAGCGCCTCGGCCTCCGCGGCGAACTCGGTGGACTCCGCCTTGGCCAGCAGCCCGCGGATGCGGCCGAGCACCCGCTCGTCGGTGACGACGGCCGGGTCGGGAGCGGCCCCTGCCGACCACCGGGACGGCGGCGGCACCAGCTCCTCGACGCGGGGGAGGGCGCGCAGCACGCCGATCACCCGAAGCACCTCACGCCAGGCCGCCGACGCGGCGACACCCTCGGCGCGCCACCACTCCAGCACGGTGCCCCCGCGGGCGTCCAGCGCGGCCAGCTGGGCCGACCAGGCGGCCGGCGCGGCCCCGCCGCCGGGCGGGGCGGACCCGGCGATCACCGTGGCCACCAGCCGCGCGGCGCGTTGGGTGGCCCTGCGGCGCACCACGTGCACGACGTCCGCCGGCTGCCAGCCTGCCTCCCACAGGTGAGGGAGCAGGTCGCTGAGCACCCGCTGGGCCTGGCCGTCGGTGTCCACCCCGGGGTCCCGGCTGGTCAGCCGGACGACGACCCGGTCCAGGTCGGCGACCCGGACCCCGGGTTCGGCCGCCAGCCGACCGCCGGCCAGCAGTAGACGCAGCACGTCGTCGGCGGTCGTCGCCTGCACGGGACCTCCTGGTCGATCGGGTGTCCCAGCGTGGGGGAGCGGTGTCGTCGGTGGGCGCCGGTCACGTCACCGGTGGACGGGCACACCGCCTGGGGACGACGGCGCACCGGGCCGGGCCCGGCCGCCTACCCTGCCAGCGGCCTCGCCGGCCACGAGGCAGGGCCCTCCACCGGTCGACGGCCCGACGGCCGAGGGCGGCTCAGTCGTCCTCGCCGCCGTCCTCGCCGCCCTCCTGCTCGCCGCCGTCCTCCTGCTCGCCGCCGTCCTCGACGACGCTGCTCCCGCCATCCTCGCCCTGCACGCCGCCGCACGCGGCCGTGCCGAACGAGGCGGCCGCGATCGCGAGACCGGCCGCGGCGGCGCGCCAGCGGGACCGGTGACCGGGGAGGGTGGCTCGGCTCATCGTCGTCAGCTCCTGTGGTGTGGGTCGCCGGGCTCCCCGGCGGACGTGCCTGCTCCCTGCCCTGTCGGCCGCCGTCGCACACCCGGACGGACCGCTGCTCGGCGCGGTCGCCCCGTGACCGCCTCGCCACCCGGGCCCGCACGCGCCTGGAGCTGCGCACCGCACCGACACCCTCGGTCAGGGCGCCACCCCACGTCTTGTTACTGACGAGTAGTACCGTCGGTCGGGTCGACGCCGACCCGAGAGAGGCCCCGCGTGACCACCGACCTGCTGCTGCCCGCCGATTTCTTCGCCTTCCAGTCGCTGCTCAGCGACGAGGAGCAGAAGGAGCTGCTGGCCCTCCGCGAGTTCCTCGAGTCGGAGATCAAGCCCCGGGTGAACGCGGCCTGGGCCGCCGCCGAGTTCCCGATGGACCTGATTCCGAAGTTCGCCGAGGCCGACATCGTCGGGCGCTCCTACGACTGGGAGGGCCGCCCCCGCGCCTCCCGGCTCTTCACCGGCTTCCAGGCGATGGAACTGGCCCGCGTCGACGCCTCGATGGCCACCTTCCTCGGCGTGCACAACGGCCTGGCCATGGGCTCGATCATGATCCTCGGCTCGGCGGAGCAGCGGCAGCGCTGGATCCCGTCGATGATGCGGATGGAGACGATCGGCGCCTTCGCGCTGACCGAGCCCGAAGGCGGGTCCGACGTCGCCCGCGGCATGCGCACCACCGCCCGGCGGGACGGCGACGAGTGGGTGCTCGACGGTGCCAAGCGCTGGATCGGCAACGGCACCTTCGCCGACGTCGTCGTGGTGTTCGCCCGCGACGTCGCCGACGACCAGGTGAAGACCTTCGTCGTGGAGAAGGGCACCCCCGGTTTCACCGCCACGAAGATCGAGGACAAGTTCGCCCTCCGCACGGTGCAGAACGCCGACCTGACGTTCACCGGGTGCCGCATCCCCGCGGCGAACAAGCTCGAGGGCGGCAACTCCTTCCGCGACGTCAACAAGGTGCTGAAGGTGACCCGCGGCGGGGTGGCCTGGAGCGGCGTCGGCTGCCAGGTCGGCGCCTACGAGGCCGCGGTCGCCTACGCGAAGAGCCGGGAGCAGTTCGGCCGGCCGATCGGCGGCTTCCAGCTGATCCAGGACCTGCTGGCCAAGATGCTCGGCAACGTCACCGCCAGCCTCGGCATGACCGTGCGGATCTCCCAGCTGCAGGAGGTCGACGCGCTCGGCGACGACCAGGCGGCGCTGGCCAAGAGCTACGTGACCAGCCGCGGCCGGGAGACCGTCGCGATGGCCCGGGAGCTGTTCGGCGGCAACGGCATCGTCCTCGACCACGACGTCGTCCGGTACTTCAACGACGCCGAGGCGCTGTACTCCTACGAGGGCACGCGGGAGATGAACACCCTCATCGTCGGCCGCTCGATCACCGGGATGGGCGCCTTCGTCTGACGCGTCCGGCGCCGCTGGATGGGGGGAGTGACGCGGCCTCCCTCCGGCGGCCCCGGCTCGGCACGCTCGGGATGGAGCGCGGAGGTCGCGCTCACCGCTGCCGGACCACGTCCACGGGGTCACCTCGGGTGCCGGACGTGATCGGCGGCGGACGTCCAGAGACCGAGGAGACGACGATGGCGACTGCCACGACCGACACGACGGCCGCGGGCCTGCCGGCCGAGGACGAGCGGACGCGGGAGGAGATCCTCCGGCGTGCGGCTGGGGAGGCCCGGCCCCTGCTGCTGGCCGGCGGTGCGGTGATCTCGATGGACCCCCGCCTGGGTGACTGGGAACGGGCCGACGTCCTGATCGGCGGGGACGTGATCGTGGGCGTGGGACCGGGGCTGCTCAGCGCGGCCGGCGACGACGGCATGCTCGTCGTCGACTGTGCCGGGACCGTCGTCCTGCCGGCGCGGGTGGACTTCACCGCGCCCGGGGCCGGGTCCTCGTTGACCCCCGGCGTCCGCGCGGACGTCGCGGTGGTGCGGCTGCAGGAACCGGCGGGCACCCCGGACGGACCGGTCGAGCACCGGGCCGGGCACCTCGACACGCTGCTGTCGGCCGGGCGGGTGCTGCGCTTCCGGGGGCTCCCCCTCGGTGCGGAGGCCGAGCGTCCCGGCGACGGCGGGCAGCCGATGACCGCCGGTCGCAACGGGATCCACCCCCACGTCGGGACCTGGGTCGACGAGACGGGGTTCCTGGAGCAGGAACTGACCGTGGACGGCCGGTACGACGAGACGCGCGGTGGCCGCCCGCACGCCTTCCAGGGGCGGTACTGGGTGGACGGCGACCGCATCGACTACCTCGACGACCTGGGCTTCTGGGCGTTCGGGGAGGTCCGCGACGGCGTCCTGCACCACGCCGGCTATCGGATGACCCGCCGATGAGCACCGCTGCCCGCCGCACCGACCACATCGACCGAGGGAGCACCGTGAGCACCCACCCCTCCTCGAGCGGCGCCCTCCTCGACCAGCTGCGCCGTCGTTCCGCAGACCCCGATCGCCGCGTCCTGCTGACCGGCGGCACCGTCGTCACGATGGACCCGGCCCTGGGGGTGCTGCCCCGCGGCGACGTGCTCCTGCACGGCGACCGGATCGAGGCGGTGGGCCCCGACCTGGGCAGCACGCCGGCGGCGGCCGGGGCGCTGGTCGTCGGCGTCGCCGGCCGCATCCTCTGCCCGGGCTTCGTGGACACCCACCGGCACGCCTGGGAGGCGCAGCTCCGCCGGGTCATGCCCGACGTCAACGACCTCGGGGAGTACGTGACGACGACACTGGCCGGGATCGCCCCCGCCTACCGGCCCGAAGACGTCTACACCGGCACGAAGCTCGCTGCGCTCACCGCGATCGACTGCGGCATCACCTGCATGCTCGACTTCGCGCACAACGCGCGCAGCGCGCAGCACTCCGACAGCGCGGTGCAGGCGCTGGCCGACACGGGCATCCGCGGCGTGCACGCCTCCATGCGGCCGCACTTCGGGAACTGGGACCACCAGTGGCCGGCGGACCTGACCCGGCTGAAGGAGCGGTACTTCAGCTCCGGCGACGGACTGCTGACCCTGCGGCTGGCCGCCCTGGCAACCGACGAGATCGCCGGCCCCGATCTCGCCTACGGCGCGCGGCTCGCCCGGGTGGCGGAGGAGCTGGGCGTCGGGGTGAGCGTCGACGCCGTGTTCGGCACGACGTCCTCCGCCGCCATCCTGGAGTGGGAGCGGGCCGGGCTGCTGTCGCCGCGGGTGACCCTCATCCACTGCACCGGGCTGACCGGTGACGCGTGGCGGGCCATGGCCGACAGCGGGACGACCGTGGCGCTCGCCCCGACCTCCGAGGCGCAGATCGGCCTGGAGACCGCCATCCCGGCCATCGACGAGGCGCTGGCCGTGGGGATCCGCCCCGGCCTGAGCATCGACGTCGAGGTCGCGCTGGCCAGCGACATGTTCACCCAGATGCGCGCGCTGCTCGCCATCCAGCGGATGCGTGCGGTCAACTCCGTCCACGGCACCGACCGGGAGCCGGTGCGGGTCGGCACGGCGGACGTGCTGGACCTGGCGACGCTGCAGGGCGCCCGGACCAACGGGCTGGGGGAGACGACCGGGTCCATCACCCCGGGCAAGCAGGCCGACCTGCTGGTCATCGGTGCCGAGGACCTCAACACCATGCCGCTCAACGACCCGGTGGGCACGGTGGTCCTGGGTGCCGACCCGCGCAACGTGCACGCCGTCTTCATCGCCGGCCGGGTGCGCAAGTGGGACGGCCAGGTCCTCGACGTGGACCTCGACGCGCTCCGGCGCGAGGTGCGGGAGTCCCGGGACCACGTGCTCGCCGCGCGGGTCTGACCGCACCGACCCGCGACACCGCCCGGCTGCAGCCCGGGCCCGGCCACCGCCGGGTCCGGGCTGCAGCCGTCTGCCGGTCAGCTTCGGGCGGTCCGCTCGGTGGGCTGGTCGTCGAGCTGGCCGCCCGCATGGGTGGCCGGCAGCTCCTGGTAGACGACGAGCTGGTGCCCGGGTGCGCTGGGCACCTGGAAGGCGTGGAAGCCGACCGTGAGCGGCCCCAGCGCGGGGTGCATCAGGTCCTTGGTGGCGTAGGTCTTCACCCTCACCTCGTGCCTGGCCCACAGCTCTGCGAACGCCGGGCTCCCCCTGGTCAGCCGCCGCACCAGCTCCTCGAAGCGTCGCGGCGTCGCGGCGAAGTCGGCACTGGCCCGCAGGTTGGCCACCGACGAGCGGGCGGCGGTCTCCCAGTCGACGAAGAACGTGCGCCCCACCGGGTCGAGCATCACCATCTCCACCAGGTTCGTGGTGTCGCTGAAGGGCGCGAAGAGCTCCACGGCGCGGGCGTTCATCGCCAGGATGTCCAGCACCGGGTCCAGCACGAACGCGCCGGACTCCCGCCACGACGCCATCAGCTCCAGCAGCGCAGGGTCGACCGGGCGGCGGACGTCGTCCGGGCCGAGCCGCCACGCCACCCCGGCCAGGGAGTACAGGTGCTGCTCCTCGTCCAGGGTCAGCCCGAAGGTGCGGGCCAGGGCGGCGAGCACGGGGCGGGAGGGGTGTTTCTCCCGGCCCTGCTCCAGCCGCCGGTAGTAGTCGACGCTCACCCCGGCCTGGGCGGCGACCTCGTCCCGGCGCAGGCCGGGCACCCGGCGCGGGCGCATCCCCTGCGGCGTGTCCGGCGCCGGCGGCGTGGCGGCGCGGCGGGCGATCAGGAACTCACCGAGCTCGGTGGACGGCACGGCGTGCAGGCTAGTGAGGCCGCGTGACAGGGGAGTGACACGGCCACGACAGACTCGTCGGACCCGAACAGGGTGGTGTTCATGAACGACACCACCACTGACACCAGGACCCAGCTCATCGCCGGCTCCCCGCTGGCCGGCCGCGTCGCCGTCGTGACCGGTGCGTCCAGCGGCATCGGCGCCGCCACCGCCGAGCGGCTCGCCGGACTCGGCGCGAAGGTGGCGCTGCTCGCCCGCCGCGGCGACCGGCTCGACGCGCTCGAGGATGCCATCCGCGCCGCCGGCGGCACCGCGCTCGCGCTGCCGACCGACGTCACCGACCGGGCGGCGCTGGCCGCCGCGGCCGAGCGGATCGCCGCTGAGTGGGGCGCGGTCGACCTGGTCTTCGCCAACGCCGGGGTGCAGCTGATCTCCTCGATCACCGACCTGCAGGTCGAGGACTGGGACACCCAGATCGGGCTCAACGTCACCGGCGTCATGAACACCATCCAGGCCTTCGTCCGTGACCTGGAGCAGGTCGCCGCGCAGGGGCGGCCTGCCGACCTGATCACCACCTCGTCGATCGCCGCGGTCCGGGTGCTGGAGAAGTTCCAGGTCTACTCCGGCACCAAGGCCTACGTCACCCAGCTCAGCCGCCTGCTGCGCACCGAGCTGGGGCGCAAGGGCGTGCGGGTGGCCACGATCGAGCCGGGCATGGTCGACACCGAGCTGCCCGATCACGTGACCGACCCGGACGCCAGCAAGCTGATGGCCGACCTGATCGCCCAGATCGACGTGCTGACCTCCGCCGACGTCGCGGAGACCGTCGCCTTCATGGCATCGGTGCCCAGGCACGTCAACCTGACCGAGATCACCATCCTGCCGACCGAGCAGGTGATCTGAGCCGTTCACCCGTTCGGGGCGGGTGCCCCCCCGGCCCACTGGAGAGCACCGCCCCGGATGTCGATGACTGCCCCGGACGCCCCGTGCGTCCGGGGCAGTCGCCGTCTGTGGAGGAGAGGTCGTGTCGGGTCAGTCGGTCCTCGTCGTCGAGGACACCCAGGAGATCCGCGAGCTCGTCGTCACCGTCCTGCGCCGGGCGGGCATGGACGTCCGCGAGGCGACGACGGGTGCCGAGTGCCTGGCCGAGGTGCGCCGGGAGGTCCCCGACGTCGTCGTGCTGGACCTCGGGCTGCCGGACGCCGACGGCACGGAGGTCTGCCGGCAGCTGCGCGCCGAGACCGACTGCTACGTGCTGATGCTGACCGCCCGCGCGGAGGAGGTCGACCTGCTCATCGGGCTGGCCGTCGGCGCGGACGGGTACATGTCCAAGCCGTTCTCCCCGCGCGAGCTCGTCGCCCGGGTGCAGACCATGCTCCGGCGCCCGCGGACCGTGGCGGTGCCCGAGCCACGGCCGGCCCTCGAGGACTCCGTGCAGCGGCTGGCCGAGCTGGAGGTCGACCCGGACAGCCGCGAGGTGCGGGTCGACGGCGCCCCGGTCGACCTGACCCGCACCGAGTTCGACCTGCTGGCCGCGCTGGTCTCCCGGCCCGGCCGGGTGCTGCAGCGCGAGACGCTGCTGCGCGAGGTCTGGCAGACCGACTGGGAGGGCAACCTCCGGCTGGTCGAGGCGCACATGTCCAACCTCCGCCGCAAGCTCACCGCTGCGGGGCTGAACTCGCCGGAGATCAAGACCGTCCGCGGAGTCGGCTACCGCCTCGTCGCCTGACCTGCAGCGAGCCGTCAGGCGGCCGATCCGGCGCGGCGTGCGGCGAGCCGGCCGGCGGCGGCGTCGGCGGCGAGCGCCAGGCCGGCGCCCTGCAGGCTGACCGCGTCGGCGATCCAAGCCAGCCGGCCGCGGCGGGCGGCGGCCCGGCGGGGGGCGTCGGTCAGGTCGGTCAGCTCCGCCAGCCGGCCGTGCGCCATGATCCCGCGCCGGGCGTCCGCGGCGATGGCCCGGCAGACGTCGGCGACCTCGGGGTGGCCCAGCTGACCGGAGGTGCCGGCCAGGGTGTGCGCGGCGGCGGCGACCGCGTGCGGGTCGCCCACGCTGATGCCCGTGCTGATCGCGGACAGCCGGCCGGCCAGCGCGTCGTCGTACATGAGGTGCAGCCGCTCGGTGAGCTCGGCGTCCAGGTCGGCCTCGTGCAGGTCCTCGACGTCGACCATCTCCCGGGCGACCGGTGCGGTGCCGACGGCCGGCGAGGTGCGGCGGCGGACGAGGTCCAGCAGCGGGCGGGCGTCGACCGGGGCGGCCAGGCAGGCGAGGGCACCGGCCGCGACGGCGGCCGCCCGCAGCTCCACGGTGGGCTGCTCGGCGACGACCAGGAACCGGGCGGTGCTGCCGGCGGCGCGCAGCTCGGCGAGCAGCGCCGGCCCGTCCGCGGCGCCGGGCACCTCGGCGGCGGTGACCACCAGGTCGGGGGCGACGGCGCCGGCGAGCCAGCGGGCGTCCTCGGCGTCCCCGGCCTCGTGGACCTGCCAGCCGGTGAGCTCCAGCAGGCCGGTGACCTGCCGGCGGCCGGCGGCGGAGGGGTCGATCACCAGAGCGGTCAGCATCGGAGGGTCCCTGTCCGGGCGGACTCGGCCGTCCAGCCGTAGTCGGTGGTGGTCGTGACGGTGAAGGAGTAGCCGCCCCAGTTCGTGTCGCCCATGTTCGCGGCGAACCCGGTCTGGCCGGCATTGACGGTCCCGGCGGTGACGTTGACCAGCCCGAAGAGGGTGGTGGCCTTGATGCGGTAGCTGGTGACGCGCGGCGTGGTGCTCTTGTTCCAGCTCAGGCGCACCTCCAGCCGCCCGTCGGGGGTGCAGTAGCTGCCGGCAGTGCTGAGGCCGGTGACCGGCTGCACGGTCGTCGTGCCCACCGTCACCGTCTGGGGAGCGGTGGAGCCGCTGAACGCGGCCGAGGCGATGGTGGTCAAGCCCAGCACGCCGGCCAGGGTCAGCGCGAGCAGGACGAGGGCGCGCCGCAGGCGGGTCACTGGCCGTCCTCCTCGTCCTCGTCGTCGGTACGGGTGGTCGGAGTGTCGGCGGGGCGCCAGATGGTGAGCAGCAGCCAGCCCGCCAGCAGCGCGGGAGCGCCGTAGACCAGGGCCTGGCTCACGACCGGGGTGCGCAGCGCCTCGATCACGTGACCGAGCTCGGGCACCACTGCCTGGACCTGCCAGGCGGTGTCGCCCTGGAGCGTGGCCCGCCACGGGTCGACCGCGTCGTTGGCGTCGCCCTTGGTCTCGACGGTGACCGCGCCGTTCTCGCCGTGCTCCACCGAGAGGACCCGGTGGGTGACGAGACGGTGGTCGTCGATCGGGATGTGGTAGGCGATGATCATCCCGGGCTCGACCTCGTCGACCGGCAGCGGCGTCACGATCGTGACGTCACCCGGGTCGATGACCGGCGACATGCTCCCGGTCAGCATCGTCATCGTGCGGTACCCGAAGGCGTGCGGGCCGATCGCCAGGACCGCGAAGAGCAGAACGGCGAGCGCGACCACCAGCCGCACCGTCCAGCGCGACGCCCGGGCCAGGGCCCGCTTCCCGGCCCCCGACGGGCGGGGGGCCTGGGTCAGCTGCTGCGCCGGACGCGGGTGTGCGTCCGCGGTGGGTGCGGGGGGTGCGAGCAGGGCGGTGGTCATGGCGGTTCCTCCGGGAAGGTGTCAGGGGGTGGGGGAGCGCCGGGTCAGCGCGCGGTGCCGTTGGCCTGCGTGCCGGTGAAGCTCAGCGCCAGGGTGGAGGTCTTGCCCTGGAACTCGTTGCCGGCGGCGCCGGGGAGCGACAGGGTGACCACGAGGTGGTCGGTGCCGCCGACGGCGAGGCTCTTCAGGTTGTTGATCGCGATGGGTGCGCCCGCCACGGCCCGGCCGGAGTAGAGCGACCGCGGGCTGGCGCAGGAGTAGGTCGCGGTGCTGCCGGAGATCGACTCGGTCCACGCGACCGGGCAGGAGCTGACAGTCATCTGCAGCCCGTTGGTCGGGTCGCTGTCCAGGATGCTGCTGGTCGTTGCGGTCGACTGCAGCACCAGGCCCGAGAAGGCCAGGTCGCCGGTGTTGCTCAGGTCGACCGCGCGGCTGAGCGAGTCGCCGGGCACGAAGCCGGCCGCGCTCATCGGCAGGGTGGTGGTGCCGGCGCGGTTCAGGTCGATGGAGAGCGTGCCCGTGCTGACCGACGCGTTCAGCGGAGTGGTGCTGTCGGTGAAGGTGCCGAAGGTGCCGAGGCCGGCGACGGCCGCGGCGGCGCCCACGACGCCGAGCGAGCCGAGGATCTTGCGGGCGGTGCGGCCGCGGGTGGCGGAGGCGGAGGCGGTGGCGGTGGCGCTCATGGCGGGTCTCCCTGTCTGGTGCCGGTGTCGGCGGGGGCTCCCGGCGACAGACACGACTCTGGAGGCCCTTCCGCAGGGGTCCCGCGAGCGATCCGCAAGAAAAGCGCAAGGAACCGCAGGTTCCCCGTGGATCCGTCAGGAGGCTCGTCCCGAGCTTGCGAGGGGGAGGGGGACGGGGTCCTTCAGCAGCTCAGCGGCAGGGTGAGGGTGAAGGTGGTGCCGCGCCCCTCGGCGCTGGTCACGTCGAGCGTGCCGCCGTGCGCGGTGGTGATCGCCTTGGTGATGGTGAGCCCGAGACCGACCCCGGGGACGGCGTTGCGCCGAGCGGTCGAGGCGCGGAAGAAGCTGGTGAACAACCGCCCCTGCTCACCGGTCGGGATGCCGACGCCGGTGTCGCTCACCGACAGCAGGGCGACGGGACGGGCGCCGGCCGCACCCGGGTCGGTCTCCGCGCCGGTGTCGTCCTGCCAGGCCGAGCGCAGGCGCAGGGTGACCGAGCCGCCGGCGGGCGTGAACTTCACCGCGTTGGAGACCAGGTTGTCGCAGGCCTGGCCCAGCCGGAGCGCATCCCCGCGCACGACCAGGCCGTCGGCGGGCACGTCCACGGCCAGGGCGATGCCGCGTGCGGCCGCGGTGACCCGTGCGGTCTCCTCGGCGGCGCGCACCACGGCGGCGAGGTCGACGTCCTCGGGTTGCAGGGTGAACTTCCCGGCGTCCACCTGGGCGGTGAACAGCAGGTCACCGACGAGCCGCAGCAGGCGCTGGGCGTTGCGCTCGACGGTGCCCAGGTACTGGCGCTGCTCGTCGGTCAGCGGCTGGTCGGGGTCGTCGAGGACCAGCTCCAGGTAGCCGAGGATGGAGCTCAGCGGGGTGCGCAGCTCGTGGGAGATCAGGCTGACGAACTGGTCCTTGAGCCGTTCGCTGGCCCGCGCCTCGGTCATGTCCGTGGCGACGAAGTTCCAGCCGGCCTGCTCGCCGTCGTCGTCGGTGCGTGGGGTGATCGCGACGGCGACGGTGAGCCGCCGGCCGTCGGCGGTCAGGTAGGTCCAGTCCCGGACGTCGCTGCCCTGCTCCCGCGCCACCTGGACGAGCGCGGCGAAACGCGCCGCCGGGTCGGCGTCGGCACTGGGTTGGAGCTCCTCCGGGTCGTGGAACTCGGTGATGCTGCGCTGCCGGACCACGTCTGCGCGCGGGAGGCCGAGCAGCCGCTCGGCCCCCGGGTTCCACACCCGGATGACGCCGTCGGGGTCGGTGCCGATGATCGACTGCTCCGTGACGGCGTCGATGACGCTGGTCATGGTCTGTGCCCGGGCCCGCATCATCCGGGTGGCGACCTCGAGCTCCTCAGCGGTCGACTGCCCCAGGGTCACCAGTTCCCGCCGCTGCCCCTCCAGCGCCGCGGACGCGGCGAGCTGCCCGCGCAGACGCCGGGCGAGCTCGCCCACGGCGAGGACGGCCGTCAGCCCGGCGGCGCTGAGCAGCACCGGTGCGCCCGGCCGGGTGAGGAGCACGGCCACGGCCACGACGGCGGTGGCGGCCAGGGCCGCGGGGGCGAGCCGGGCGGCCGGGGGAGCGGCACCGGGCGTGGTGCCGGCCGCGGCCGGCCTTGTCAGGGTGGTCACGCGGGGGTCCCCGGCGAGCAGAGCCGGCGGACCTCGGCGACCAGGCCGGCGACGGTGAACGGCTTGGGTAGGTAGGCGTCGGCGCCGGCAGCGAGCCCGCGGGCGACGTCGTCGGGCGACGCGCCGGCGGACAGCAGCAGCACCTTCGTGCCCGCGGTGGCCGGGTCGGCGCGCAGCTCGGCGCAGACCTCCAGTCCGGTGAGCTCGGGCATCGACACGTCGAGCACGACGAGATCCGGTCGCTCGGCCCGGGTGGCGGCCAGCGCCTGGGCGCCGTCGGCGAGGGAGCCGAGCAGGGTGCAGCCGGCCTTGCGCACCGCGAGGGAGACGAGCAGGCGGATGTCCGCCTCGTCGTCGGCCACCAGCACGCGTGCGGCTGCATCCACGGTGTCGCGGTCCACGGCCAGCGCTCCTCTGCGGGCAGGGCCCGTCCCCGGCCGGGACGGAGTCCGTCGCCTCGGGAACGTCAGATCGGCGGCACTGCTGGAGGGGCGCCACCCGGTCCCTCACCCGTGGAGATGAGGTGGACAGGCCGGCTGCGGACGCACGTCGGGCCCCGGTGCGGCTGCACCGGGGCCCGACGGGGTGTTGCGGTCGATCAGGAGGAGGACTTCTCCTGGACCTTCTCGCGGGACTCCTGGGCCTGGCCCTTGACGTCCTGGGCGGCGTGCTGGCCCTCGTCCTTGACGTTCTTGGCGCCCTCCGCGGCGGTCGACAGGACCGACCCGGCAGCGCTCATGGCGGCCGGCTTCAGGTTGTCGCCGATCTCCTGGGCCACGTTCCGAGCCTGCTCCTTGGCCTGCTCCTTGAGCGGCTCGGAGTGCTCCTTGATCGCCGACTCGGCCTGGGAGGCGAGCTGCTTCTCCTTCTCGCTGGTGGGCAGCAGGGAGGAGGCGAGCCAGCCGACGCCGAAGGCGATCAGCCCGGCGGCGAAGGGGTTGCCCTGGGCCTGGCGCTGGATGGTCTCCGGCGCGTGCTGCACCGTCTCCATGGCGCTGTGCGCGGCGTCCTGCGCGCTGCCCGCGGCGTTGTGCGCGGCGCCCTGGGCGCTGCCCTGGGCGTGCGAGGCGCGGTTGCTCACCTGGTCGCGGGCGTCGTGAGCGGTGCCGAACACCTTGTCCTTCAGGCCGGACATCGTGCTCTTCGCCCGGCCGACGCGCCGGTCCATCACCCGGGTCGGGCTGACCTTCTCGTTCAGCGCGTCGACGTCGTAGCTCAGGTTGGCGCGGGTGTCCTCGATCTGGCGCCGGATCACGTCCGGGTCACTGCTGGTCATGAGGGGGTCTCCTGTCTAACTAGCCGGGAAGAGGTCAGTGGGGCTTGAGCGCGTCGGGCACCTGCTTGAGCGTGTCCACGGTCTGCTCGGGCTTCGGGTCGACCTTCTTGAGCTGCGAGAAGTCGATCTGCTGCGAGACCTGCTTCGGGTCGACGGCCTTCAGCTTCTTGCGGCCCATGGCAGCGAGGACGGCGGCGACGATCCCCCACACGACCGCCACGATCAGCGCGGCCCAGCCGGTGGGGATGACGCTGGCCAGCGCCCACATCAGCGCGAGGCTGAGGAACAGCGCCACCATGTACCCGGCGAAGCCGGCGCCGCCGAGCATCCCGGCGCCCTTGGCGGCCTTCGTCGCCTCACCCTTGGCGGCGTCGGTGGCGCGGGTCGCCTGCCCCTTCACCACGCCGGTGGCCTCGTTCGCCTCCTGGCGCAGCTCCGCCTTGGCCAGCTCGAGCTCCTGGCGCATCAGCGTGGACAGATCCCGGCTGACCTCGCTCAGCAGCTGACCGACCGACGTCTGCTCGACGTCCGGGTGCCCCGCGTCGGTCATCGGCTGGGCGGTGTTGCCCGAGTGCTCGGTCGCGGTGTAGCCGGTGGCCCCACCGGTCGCGTAGCCGGTTCCTGCCTGCCCGTAGCCCTGGGTGCCGGGGGCGGTCACAGCCGGCCCTCACCGGGGGTGCGGGACGGGTCGTCCCAGCCGGCGCCGGCGGTGGGGGCGGCGGTGGTGCCCTCCGGCGGCAGGGTGCCGTACGGCGGGGGCGGAACCGATCCGGTGGTGCCGGTGGTCGCGTACCCCGCGGTCTCGGTGGTGGCGTAGCCGGTCGCCGGGGTGCCGGCGACGTAGTTGCCACCCGTGGCGGGACGGTCGGAGCCGCCGCTGGGCTGGCCGGAGCCGTTCTGGTCCTTGTGCGCGGCCACCGCGCCCGTGGTCAGCCGCCCGGCGACGACGCCGGCGAGGGCCGCACCGAGCAGGAAGGCGCCCGGCTTGCGGCGGGCGAAGGACCGGACGTCCTGCAGCAGGTCACCGGGCTCCCGGTCCTGCACCCAGCTCGCCAGCTGCTCGACCTTGTCGCCGGCCTGGCGGACCAGGTCGGCGGCCGGGCCGGTGGGGGTCTCGCCGCTGCCCTCGGCCATGTTGCGCAGCTGCGTCGCGATCTCGCCGAGGCCCTGACCGGCCTTCTGCTGCCCGCTGCGGGCCTGCTCGGTGAGCTGCTGGCGGCCCTGGGCCACGAGGTCCTGCGCCTGACGGCCGGCCTCCTGGGTGACCTCCTTGGCCTGGTCGGCCGCGGTGGAGGCGACCTGGCTACCGGCCTCGGCAGCGCTGTGGCCGACGTTCTTGGCCTCGTCCTTGGTGGCGTCCTTGGTCGACGGGGTGCCCGTGCGGTTGGTCGCCCCGCTCGAAGGCGACTGTGTCGGGGTGTCGATGGAGTGCGTCATCGTTCCTCCTCGTCGTGCGTGGGGCTCGTGGTGGGTGGAGCTGGTCGTTCGGCCGGGTCCGCAACCGGGCACGCGCCACCGACGGCCGACGTCGGCCGGGCTGCTCGTGCCTGGTCGCGGAACGGCGCAGGGGCGCCCGGGGGCGCCCAGGTCGGTGTCGCGCGGGTGGGCCCACCGTGGTCTCGGTGGACGCCGTTCCGTTGGACTCGCGGGTACCCGAGATCGTCTACGGCGTAAACCGGTGAGATCGACTTTCCGCGCACCGCCCATCGGGGCGTGGGGGCGCTCGGCGTAGCCTCCCGTCGGTAAGGGGAGCCTGCCCTTGCCTGATCGGAGGAGATGGGATGACCGGAGCGGCACAGCAGACGGTGGAGCCCCGGCCGCGGCGGCCGCGGGTGCCCCGGGTCGCGGAGGTGGTCCGCACCTCGCGGCTGACGCCGCACATGATCCGCGTCGTGCTCGGCGGTGACGGGCTGGCCGGCTTCCCCGTCGGGGAGTTCAGCGACCACTACGTGAAGCTGCTGTTCCCGCCGCCCGGTGCGCCCTACGCCGTGCCCTTCGACCCCGAGCAGATCCGCGCGGAGCTGCCCCGCGACCAGTGGCCGGTCACCCGCACGTACACGGTGCGTGCCTGGGACCCCGCGTCCGGCGAGCTCACCATCGACTTCGTGCACCACGGCGACGAGGGCCTGGCCGGCCCGTGGGCGGCATCGGCCCGGCCCGGCGACCGGATCCAGCTGCTCGGCCCCGGCGGGGCGTACACGCCCCGGCCGGACGCCGACTGGCACCTGCTCGTGGGTGACGAGAGCGCCCTCCCGGCGATCGCCGCCTCCCTGCCCCGGGTCACCGCCGGCGCCCCGGCGCTGGTGTTCCTGGAGGTCGCCGGCCCCGAGGAGGAGCAGGACGACGTGCCGACGCCGGCCGGCGTGGAGCTGGTCTGGGTGCACCGCGGCTCCGCCGAGCCCGGGCGGGCGCTGGTCGACGCCGTCCGCGCCGTGCAGCTGCCGGCCGGCCGGGGACACGTGTTCGTGCACGGCGAGGCGGGCCTGGTGCGGGAGCTGCGCCGGCACCTGCGCGCCGAGCGCGGGCTGGACCCGGAGTTCACCTCGATCTCCGGCTACTGGCGCGTGGGCCGCACGGAGGACCGCTGGCAGGCCGAGAAGCGCGACTGGAACGCCCAGATCGAGGCCGAGGAGCAGGTCGCCGGCTGACCGGTGCCCCTCCGGGGTGGGCGCCACCCCGGAGGGGGCGGCTCACATGTCGCGGTAGCGCTTCGCCGCTGCCGTGGCGGCGCGCAGCTGCTCGGCGTCCAACCGCGGCCCGTACCCCGGGGTGTCGCGCTGGATCCGCCACCCCTCGGCGAGCGGGCCGAGGTCGACGACGTCGAAGCCGAGGTCGGCGATGAGCTGCGCGACCTTCTCCTTGGCGCCGGCGTCGTCCCCGGCCACGGCCAGCGCCCGCCGGTGCGGGGTGCCGGCGGCCTGCCCCTGCTCGACGATGTCCCGGGCGCCGATGTGGTTGAACGCCTTGACCACGCGTGAGGTCGGCAGGTGGGCCTGGAGCAGCTCCGCCGTCGTCGTCGACTCGTCGTCCAGCTCGGCGATCTGCCCGTCGCGCTGCGGGTAGTAGTTGTTGGTGTCGATCACCACCTTCCCGGCCAACGGCTCGACGGGCACCTGGCCGACGTTCTTCAGCGGGATGGTGACCACCGCGAGGTCGGCTGCGGCCGCCGCTTCGGCCGCGGTGCCGGCCCGGACGCTGCCGCGCCGGCCCGGCCGCTGTTCCAGCGCGGCCACCAGGTGGGTCAGGGTCTCCGGACCGCGGGAGTTGCTGAGCACGACGTCGTAGCCGGCGTCGAGCGCGGCCTGGGCGAGGGCGGTGCCGATGTTCCCGGCGCCGATGAGTCCGAGGTTCGTCATGGCCGCAGCAACCTCGCGGCCCGGGCGCCGCTTCCCTCAGCCGAGGTCGTCGACGGCGAAGGTGTCGCAACGCGCCGGGTCGCCGGTCGCGAACCCGGCGGTGGACCAGCGCCGGCGCTGCACCGCCGAGGTGCCAGACCGCCGCTCTCCCGGTGCCGCATCGCCGTCCGGTCTCCTCGTCCTCTGCTGCTGGGATCGCTGCCGTCGGCCCCGGGGAGCGTGCTGGCACCTGCCCCGCCGCACGTCCCGAGCGAGGGTGCGGCTGCCGCCCTAGGGTCGGGGCATGCCGTTGGAAGGTGAGTACGAGCCCAGCCCGGAGAAGTGGGTGCGCGACCAGGTGGAGCTCTACGAGCGCACCGGCGGGCGGGAGGGCAACACCCTGCCCGGCCGCACCGAGCCGGTGGTGGTCTTCACCACCCGCGGGGCGAAGAGCGGCAAGGTCCGGAAGAACCCGCTGATGCGCGTGGAGCACGACGGTGCCTACGCCATGGTCGCCTCCAAGGGCGGGGCCCCGGAGCACCCCACCTGGTACTTCAACCTCAAGGCCCACCCCGACCAGGTGACGGTGCAGGACGGCGACCAGGTGTGGGACGGCGTCGCCCGCGAGCTGACCGGCGAGGAGCGGGCGGTGTGGTGGGAGCGCGCGGTCGCCGCCTTCCCCGACTACGCGGAGTACCAGACCCGGACCGACCGGGAGATCCCGGTCTTCGTGGTCGAGCGGGCGCACTGAGCGCCCCGCCAGCGGACCAGCGACCGGTCGCCGTCGTCACCGGGGCCAGCGACGGGATCGGGGCCGCGGCGGCCCGCCGGCTGCACCGCGCCGGGTGGCGGGTGGTCGTCGGGTGGGAGCTGTCCGCCCGGCGGGTCGGCCGGTCGAGCCCGGCCGGCTGAGCTCAGCCGGCCGACCCGGTCTCCGGGTCGCCGCCGAGCTCCGTGCGGATCCGTGCGGCGACCTGATCGGCCAGCTCGTGCTCGCCGCGCGCCCGGGCGCCGAGCAGCGCCCAGCCCAGGTCGCCGACCTGGCGGGCCCGGCGGCGCCACACGTCGGCGCCGGGCGCGGCGAACAGCTCGGCGCGCGCCGCCGTCGTCACCTCCTCCTGGGCCAGCAGCGCCTCCTGCAGGGCGTGGTCCGCGCAGGTGCCCGGCGGTGCGGCCGCGGCCGCGACGGCGTGCTGCTGGCTCGCCGTCACCGCGCCCGGCAGCCGGCGGCTGCCGGTGTGCGGGAACAGGAGCAGGCCGGCGGCGAGGGCGACGGTGATCCCGACCAGCGTCTCGGCCAGCCGCACGGTGATCAGCTCGGTGCCGCTGCTGGCCGGGTTGCCCAGGTGCACCAGCAGCAGGGCCAGCGGCGTGATGCAGGCGACCGAGAGCACGTACTGGCTGGCGATCAGCAGTTCGACGGCCAGCATGAGCAGCCCCACCACGACCACGGTGGTCGCGACGGGGAGCTCCAGCCAGAACAGCAGCGCGGCCAGCCCGACGCCGGCCAGCGTCCCGGTCACCCGGTGCAGCGCGCGGGCGCGGGTGTGCCGGGCGTCGGTGCCGAGCAGCACGGCGACGGCGGTGCTCACCGCCCAGTAGGCGCTGGGCAGCCCGGCCAGCGCGGCGATCGCCCCGGCGGTGGTGGCCCCCAGCCCGATCCGGGCGGCGGTGGGGGCCCAGGCCGGCGCGGTACGGCGCGGCGGCGGGGTCGTCGGGCCGGCGGGCGGAGGTCCGTCGTCCGGCGGTGGGACGCTCGGCGGCAGGACCCGGAAGAACCGTTCCTCGACCTGCTCCAGCTCCCGGCGCAGCGACGGTCGCCGTCGGCTGCCGCCGGCCACCGCGGCGACGGCGACCCGCACCGCGCGGGCGACCGAGCCCGGCCGGGTCGTCCCCAGCCCCTCCCGCTCGACGGCGCTCACCGCGGTGTCGGCAGCGCGCAGCGACTGGCGCTCGGGTCCGGCCGGGTCCCACAGCCAGGGCAGCATCACGACGACCCACGCCAGCGCGGCGCCCCCGGCGGCCGCGGCGACGTGCTCGGCCACCGCCGTCGGTGAGTCGCCGAGCGTGCTGGCGCTGCCGCCGGCGAGCGCGATCATCAACGGGCCGGGTGGGCCGATCCGCCAGACCGCGGTCGCGGCGGTGGCGGCGGCCACCAGGACGCCCAGCACGACCGCGAGCAGCAGCGGGCGCGGACCGGCCAGGCTGCTGGCGCCCACGGTGGCGGTGAGCGCGACGCCGACCCCCGCGGAGACCGCTGCCCGCCGCCGGTAGGGCAGCGCGTGGCCGTAGACGGCGGTGAAGCCGCCGAGCGCGGCCGCGGAGCCGAGGTCCGGCCGGTCCAGCAGCACGAAGAGGACCAGGGGCGCGGTCACGCAGAAGGCGGCCGACAGTGCCCGGCGCCGGTGGGTGGCCCACAGCGAGGTGACCGCCGGCAGCGGCGGGCCGAGCAGGTGCGGGGCGAGCCGGCGGATCGGGGAGGAGGAGCCGGACACGGTCGCCATCGTCTCCCGCCGTCCGCGCCGCCGTCGGACGGGGCGTCCCCCGGGGGACGCCCGAGTTCGGTCAGGCTAACCTAACTCGCCGCCACCGAGGCGGCGACGACGAGAGGACGGGACGGGTGCGCGGACGGCGAGCGGGCCGAGCAGGAGCCGGGCTGGTGGGGCTGGTGACCGCGCTGGCGATCAGCGGCTGCGGGAACACCGGGAGCGGGGCGGAGGACGCCCCCTCCGGCGCGGCGGAGGAGGTGCGCACGGTCGGCCACGCCCTCGGCGAGGCGGAGATCAGCGGCGTGCCCGAGCGGGTCGTGGTGCTGGACACCGGGGAGCTGGACACCGCGCTGTCCCTGGGCGTCACGCCGGTCGGGGCCGTCCGCACCGACGCGAGCACCGAGCTGCCCGGCTACCTGGCCGAGGCCGGCGCAGATCCCGACGAGATCGCGGAGGTGGGCACGATCGCCGAGCCGAACCTGGAGGCGATCGCCGCGCTGGACCCGGACCTGATCCTGTCCAACACCGCGCGGCACACCGAGCTGTACGAGCAGCTGCAGGCGATCGCCCCCACGGTCATGGGGGAGGGCGTCGGGGAGACGTGGAAGCAGAACCTCCCCGTCTACGCCGAGGCGCTCGGCCGGCAGGAGGAGGGCGAGCAGCTGCTCGCCGAGTACCGGGACCGGGCGACCGAGGTGGGCGCGCTCTTCGGCGACCCGGCGGCGCTCGAGGTGAGCATCGTGCGGTTCGTCGGGACCGGCTCGGCCCGGCTGTACGGCGAGGGCTCGTTCATCGGGACCGTGCTGGCCGACGCCGGCTTCGCCCGCCCGTGGATCCAGCGCACCGACGAGACGTTCGTGGAGGTGGGCCCGGAGGAGATCAGCCAGGCGGACGGCGACCTGCTCTTCTACTCCGCGTACGGCGAGGGCGGGGCGGGGGAGCTGACCGAGCTCACCTCCGGTGGGCTGTGGCAGTCGCTCGGCGCGGTCCAGCGGGGCGACGCGGTGCCGGTCGACGACGACCGCTGGTTCCTGGCCATCGGCCCGCTGGGCGCCGGCCTGGTGCTCGACGACCTGACCGAGGTCGCCCAGCAGCAGGCCTGAACGGGGTGGGCCCGGCCCCCGGGCCCACCCCCGCCGGCTCAGGCGAAACCGACCACCGAGTGCGGGGTGTAGGGCTCCTCCAGCCGGGCGACCTCCTCCTCGGTCAGCCGCAGCTCGACCGCGGCGACGGCGTCGCGGAGGTGGTGCTCCTTGGTGACCCCGACGATCGGCGCGGTGACCACCGGCTTGCTCAGCACCCAGGCCAGCGCGACCTGCGCCCGGGGGACGCCGCGGGCCTCGGCGACCTCCGCGACCCGCTCGACGATCACCCGGTCGGTGTCGTTGTAGAGCTTGCTGCCGAACTCGTCGGTCTCCGACCGGGTGGTCTGCTCGTCCCAGTCGCGGGTGAGCCGGCCGCGGGCCAGCGGGCTCCACGGGATGACCCCGATGCCCTCGTCGGCGCACAGCGGGAGCATCTCCCGCTCCTCCTCGCGGTTGAGCAGGTTGTAGTGGTCCTGCATGGAGACGAACCGGTGCCAGCCGTGCTCGCCGGCCCGGTGCAGCGCCTTGCTGAACTGCCAGGCCCACATGCTGGAGGCGCCCAGGTAGCGCACCTTGCCCGAGCGGACACACGCGTCCAGCGCCTCGAGGGTCTCCTCGATCGGCGTCGCGGGGTCCCAGCGGTGGATCTGGTACAGGTCGATGTGGTCGGTGCCCAGCCGGCGCAGCGAGGCATCGAGCTCGCGGAGGATCGCCGTGCGGGACAGCCCGGCGCCGTTGGGGCCCGGCCGCATCCGGCCGTGCACCTTGGTGGCCAGGACGACGTCGTCCCGGTCGGCGAAGTCGCGGATCGCCCGGCCGGTGATCTCCTCGCTGGAGCCGGCCGAGTAGACGTTGGCGGTGTCGAAGAAGGTGATGCCGGCCTCGACCGCCTGCTTGATGAGCTCCCGGCTCTGCTCCTCGGGCAGGCTCCACGGATGACCGCCGCGGGCGGGGTCGCCGAAGCTCATCATCCCCAGGCAGATCCGGGAGACCTGCAGGCCGGTGGTGCCCAGACGCGTGTGCTCCATGGCCCCGAGCCAACCCCCGGACCGCCCGGTCCGCGCGCCGAGCGCTCAGGGCAGCGCGGCGTGGCGCGCCTCGACCGCGGCGACCACCTCCGCGGGCAGCTCGCCGAACGGCTCCAGCTCCAGCGGCCGGTCCTTCGTCCGGCCGGTGCGCCACACGGCGACCACCTGCCCGCCGTGCACGACGGTGGGCCGGAACACCCCGTTGCTGCCCGGCACGATGCGCTGCGCGTGCTCGGCCGGCACGGTGCAGCTGCGGTCGGCGTAGCCCAGCACCAGCTCGTCGAAGCCCGGCAGCAGCAGCACCCCGTCGGCCTCGGCCCGGGCCGCCGCGAGCCGCTCGGGCGTGTGCGGGTCCATCAGGTGCTCGACGCCGTCGACGGTCAGTGACGCCAGCTGCGGCCGCGCGGTCGCCAGGCCGGCCTTGACGTCGGCCACCGTGCAGCCGGCCCAGCGCACCAGGTCCTTGACGGTGGCCGGCCCGTGGCCGCGGAAGTACCGCAGCGCCAGCTCGCCCAGCGCCGCATCGCGATCCAGCCGCCGTGGTGCAGGCACCCACTCGTCGAGCAGCACGAACTGCTGGTCGCCGTCGGCGGTCGGGCCGAGCACGAGCGTTCCGGTCTGGGACAGGTACCAGAGCAGGTGGTACCCGCGCTGTCCGGTCGTGGGGACGCCGCCGGCCGCGATCGCGGCGAGCAGATCGGCCCGGGAGGACCTGCGCCCCCCGCCGAGCGCGGCGACGGCGAGGTCGCGCGCTCGCTCGGTCTCGGCGTCGGTGATGCCCAGGGCGGCGCGGCGGGAGGCCGCGCCGGCGAGCACCCGGGGGCCGAGCAGGTCGAGCAGCCAGGGGAGGTCCTCGGCCGCGGTGAGGTGCAGGGTGCCGCGCATCGGCCACGAACGGACGACGCTCCCGGCGTCGAGTGCGGCGGTGACCGCGGCCTGCGTGCCGGGAGCCGAGCGCAGCGCCACCGACCGCAGGGCACCGGGCAGGTCCTGGCCCTGCACGCAGGTCAGCTCCCGGACGGCGTCCGTCGGGGTCTGCGCGGGCGGGCCGATCAGCCGCTGGGCGGCCAGCCGCAGCAGCGCGAGCTCGGTGGTCACGGGCGCACCATGGCAGAAGGCCCTGACTGACGGGGGTCAGCGCCGCAGGTGCAGGTAGAGCATGTCCTCGGCGTCCGGCTCGTCGCTGAGCGGCGCGAAGCCGGCGGCCCGGGCCACCGCGAGGCTGGCGGTGTGGTCCGGCTCGATGCCCAGCACGAACTGCTCGACGTCGGCCAGGTCCGCCGCGGCGGTGTAGGCCCGCAGCACCGCCCGGCCGTATCCGCGCCCCCAGCGGCCGGGGTCGACGACGTACGCCGCGCTCGCCGCCCGTCCCGGGTGCTCCTCGGTCACCCGCTCGGCCTCGGGGTCCCACGTCGTCCACCGGTCGTAGACGTCGCCGCCGACCTGGGCGACCGGGCTCCCGTCCTCGTCCACCGCCACGCAGCTGTGCGCCCGGAGCACCCGCCGTCCGCGGAACTCCTCGTCCCGCGCCGCGGTGCGCAGGGCGAACTCCCGCTCCGGCCAGGTGCGGCCGCCCAGCCGGCGCTGCACCTCGGGGTGGTCGAACCACGGCAGCACCGCGGCCAGCAGCTCGGGCTCGAGGGGGACCAGGCGGATCGCGGGTGCGACGGGCACCCACCCACCCTGACGCACCGTCACGCCGACGTCATCCGGAGGCAACGGACCGGCCCTAGCGTCGCCGTCGACCCGAGCTGGAGAGGACGTGCGATGACGGTCGTGCCGCTGGTCGACCTGGCCCCCTGGTACCGCGGGGACGCCGCCGCCCGCCGGCAGGTGGCCACCGACGTCGACCGGGCGCTGTGCGAGGTCGGCTTCGTGCTGCTCACCGGCCACCCGGTCAGCTCCGCCCTCACCCACTGCCTGCGCGAGGAGGGGCGGTCGTTCTTCGCCCAGCCGCCGGCCGCCAAGGCCGCGCTCGCCTGCTTCCCGGGCGGGCGGGGCTGGGTGCCGCCCGGCCCGCCCGCCGGTCCCGCTGCGCCGCCGCCGGACCTCAAGGAGCAGTTCTGCTTCGGGCCGGAGCCCCCGCCGCGGGCCCAGCCCGGTGCCTGGCCGACGGACACCCCGAGCCTGCGCCCGGCGGCGACCGCCTTCGCCGACCGTTGCGCCGCGGTCGCCGCGGAGCTGCTGCGGGTGCTGGCCCTGGCACTGGACCTGGGCGAGGACTTCTTCGTGGCCCGCTGCCCGGCGGACGCCTGGTCCGCCGACCTCACCTGGCACCCGGCCCGGGAAGCGGTCGGGTCGGTGGCGCCGGGGCAGCTGCGGGTGGGTGCGCACACCGACGACGGCGTCCTGGCCCTGACCGACCACCAGGCCGGGCTGGGTGGCCTGCAGGTCCGCACCACGGAGGGCGAGTGGATCGACGCCCCCTCCGTGCCGGGGGCGCTCACCGTCAACGCCGGTGACCTGCTGGCCCGCTGGACCGGGGACCGATGGCGTTCGGCGCCGCACCGGGTGCTGCCGCCCCCGGTCGAGGCCCCGGCCGAGGAGCTG
Source organism: Modestobacter sp. SYSU DS0657 (assembly GCF_054050925.1). Lineage (NCBI taxonomy): Bacteria > Bacillati > Actinomycetota > Actinomycetes > Geodermatophilales > Geodermatophilaceae > Modestobacter > Modestobacter sp. SYSU DS0657. Next base: position 99,174 of record NZ_JBJHAG010000010.1, read on the forward strand.
CTCTCCCTCGCGCTGCGCCAGGACGCCGATCCGCTCGCCGTGGTCGAGCGGCTGCCGACCGCGGCGGCGGGGCCCACCCGCTACCCACCCGTGACCGCGGGGGAGTTCCTCCGCGACCGGAGAGGCTCCGTCCCCGTCGGCTGACGACGTACCGTGCCCTCATGATGGGGATGGGCAACCTCGACCCCGACGGGCGCCGTCGGCAGCGGCTGATCGCCGGGATCATCGTGGCGGCGATGCTGCTGGCTGCCGGTGCGGTGCTGTTCAGCGGCGTCTTCTGACGAGCGGAGCCGAGCCCTCAGCCCTCCGGGCTCAGCCGCGCCCCCGGGACGCGGCACCGACCCGGTCGGCCACCGCGCGGCGGAGCAGGTCGACCACCTCGTCGTCGGTCACCTGCCCGAAGCGCTGGTAGGCGCCGCCCACCGCCCGGAACGCGTCCGGCGTCTCCACGCTGACCAGCTCGTCGACCGCCGTCCGCAGCCGGTCGGCCGCTCCCGGCGCGCAGACCGGGACGGCCAGCACCACCCGGGCCGCGCCGCACCCCCGCACGGCCGCGCACGCCGCCCGGGCGGTCGCGCCGGTGGCGATCCCGTCGTCGACCACCACCGCGGTGCGCCCCGCGAGGGGCAGCCGGGGGCGCAGCCCCCGGACGCGCTGCACCCGCCGGGTCAGCTCCGCCTGTGCGCGGTCCAGCGCGGCGCGGAACTGCTCGGCGGACACCCCGGCCCGCTCGACGACCCGCTCGTCCCGGACCACCGCGCCGCCCTCGGCGACCGCGCCCATCGCGACCTCGGCGGCGCCCGGCACCGGGATGCGGCGGACGACGACGACGTCCAGCGGGGCGCGCAGCGCGGCAGCGACCTCGGCGGCCACGACCAGCCCGCCGCGCGGCAGGCCCAGGACGACGACGTCCTCGGCGGCCAGGTGGGTGAGCTGGGGAGCCAGCCGGCGGCCGGCCTCGGTGCGGTCCCGGAAGGGCATGGTCCACCTCCGCAGGCGGGGAACCCGACACCGCGATCGTCCTCCGCGGCGGCGCCGCTGCCCACCCCTCCGCGCGCGGGACGTTGGGCCCTGGCGTGTCGGCGGTCGACCGGTCCACTGTGGAGCGGTACGCGCGTCGCCCGCCCCGCGGCGGCGCAACCGACCACCCGCGGAGGACCGCCGGTGTCCGCTCCCACCCCGCCCACCACCCCGCCCGCTGACGACGCCGTCGGCCAGGCCGTCGACCGGCTGGTCCGTGAGTTCGCCGGCCGCCCGCCGGCGACGGTGACGGCCATCGTGCGCGGCGCCCGCACGGAGCTCAGCGGCGCGCCGGTCGGCGCGCTGCCCGAGCTGGTCGAACGGCTGGCCCGGCAGCGGCTGCAGGCCACCGGCTGAACCGGCTTGCCCGGCCGGGCACGATGGCCGGCGTGGGCTACGTCGACGTCACCGGGATCCGGCACACCCTCCCCGACGGGCGGGTGCTGCTCGACGACGTCTCCTTCCGGGTCGGCGAGGGTGCCTGCGCGGCGCTGGTCGGGGAGAACGGCGCCGGCAAGACCACGTTGCTGCGGATCATCAGCGGCGACCTGACCCCGGAGGCCGGCTCGGTCGCGCTGGTGGGCGGGCTCGGCATCATGCGCCAGTTCATCGGCTCGGTCCGCGACGACACGACCGTGCAGCGGTTCCTCGTCGACCTCGCGCCGCCCGCCGTCCGGCAGGCGTGGGACGCGGTCGAGGCCACCGAGCTGGCGATGATGGAGCGCGACGACGAGCCCACCCAGATGGCGTACGCGAACGCGCTGGCGCAGTGGGGCGACGTCGGCGGCTACGACGTCGAGGTCACCTGGGACACCGTGACCGTGGCGGCGCTCGGCGTTCCGTACGAGGGGTGCAAGTACCGCGAGCTCACCAGCCTCTCCGGCGGTGAGCAGAAGCGGTTGGCGCTGGAGTGCCTGCTCCGCGGACCGGACCAGGTGCTGCTGCTCGACGAGCCGGACAACTACCTGGACGTGCCCGGCAAGCGCTGGCTCGAGGAGCGGCTGCGCGAGACGCGCAAGACGGTGCTGTTCGTCAGCCACGACCGCGAGCTGCTCTCCCGGGTCGCCGACCGGGTGGTCACCGTCGAGGGCGGGACGGCGTGGGTGCACGGCGGCGACTGGGCCGGCTACCCCGCCGCCCGCAGCGCCCGGCACGACCGGATGGCGGAGCTGCGCAAGCGCTGGGACGAGGAGCACGAGCGGCTGGTCGAGCTGGTGCGCACCCTGCAGCAGCAGGCGAAGAACTCCCCGGACATGGCCGCCCGGTACCACGCCATGCAGACCCGGCTGGCCAAGTACGAGGCCGCCGGCCCGCCGCCGGAGCGCCCGCCGGACCAGTCGGTGACGATGCGGCTGCGCGGGGGCCGCACCGGCGTGCGGGTGCTGGTCGCCGAACAGCTGGAGCTGAGCGGGCTGATGCGCCCCTTCGACCTGGAGGTCGACTACGGCGACCGGGTCGCGGTGCTGGGGTCCAACGGGGCGGGCAAGTCGCACTTCCTGCGGCTGCTCGCCGGCCAGGACGTCGCGCACACCGGGCACTGGCGGCTCGGGGCGCGCGTCGTGCCCGGCTTCTTCGCCCAGACCCACGCCCATCCCGAGTGGCTGGACCGCACGCTGGTCGACCTGCTGTGGCACGGCGAGCCCGGCCGCCCGGGGGTCGACCGCGGCCGCGCGATGGCGACGCTGCGCCGCTACGGGCTGGCCGGGCAGGGCGACCAGCTGTTCCGGTCGCTGTCCGGTGGGCAGCAGGCCCGGTTCCAGGTGCTGCTGCTGGAGCTGTCCGGCGCCACGCTGCTGCTGCTCGACGAGCCCACCGACAACCTCGACGTGCTCTCCGCCGAGTCGCTGGAGGCGGCGCTGGCCGCGTTCGACGGCACGGTGCTGGCGGTCACCCACGACCGCTGGTTCGCCCGCACCTTCGACCGGTTCGTCGTCTTCGGTGCCGACGGGCGGGTGTACGAGGCCGGTGAGCCGGTGTTCGACGAGGCCCGGGTCCAGCGCGCCCGCTGACCCGGGGTCGCTCAGCCGAAGGCGCGGCCCTGGCCGCGGTAGGTCGGGACGACGGCGGTCACCGAGTCGCCGCTCAGCAGGTGCAGCTCGTCGACCCGCTCGCACAGCTCACCGGCCTTCGCGTGCCGGAACCACACGCGGTCACCGATCTCCAGCTCCGCCGTCCCCGGGCCGCGCAGCGGGGTCTGCACCTCGCCGGCCCCCTCGGCCGCCAGCAGGCGCAGCCCGGCCGGGTGGACCGGCGTCGGTGACCGGTCGCGCCCGGGTGGGCCGGAGGCGATCCACCCACCGCCGGCCACGGTGACCACGTCGGCTGCCGGCCGGCGGGTGACCGGCAGCGCGAACAGCGCCGCCGGACGGCCGCGGAAGGACCGGTAGCCGTCGAACAGGGCGGGGGAGTACAGCCCCGATCCGGCGGCCAGCTCGGTGACCGACTCCTCGGCGGCGGTGCGCTCCAGGCTGCCGGTGCCCCCGCCGTTGACGAACTGCAGGTCGGCGACCTCCCGCACCGCGGCGACCGCCGCGGCCCGCCGCAGGGCGAGCTCGCGCACCGAGGCCCGCTGCATGCCGCGGACCGCCAGCCCGCGCACCGGGTGCCCGACCGGGGCGTCGCCGAGCCCGGCGATCTGGGCCTCGTAGGCCATCACCCCGACCAGCCGCACCCCGGGGCGGGCGACGACGGCGCGGGCCAGCGCCGCGGCCTCGGCGGGGGCGTGCACGGGTGAGCGGCGCACCCCGACGTGCGCCGGCCCGACCCGCCACGAGGCGTCCAGGTCCAGGCAGACCCGCACGACCGGACGGCTCGCCGGGGGCACGGCGGCGTCCAGCAGGTCCAGGTGCGCCACCGAGTCGACCATCAGCGTGACCCGGTCGGCCAGCTGCTCGTCGGCGCCCAGCCGGCGCAGCGCAGCCCGGTCGACCGTGGGGTAGCCGACCAGCACGTCGGTGCTCACCGGGTCGTTGCCGCCGGCCAGCCACAGCGCCTCGGCCAGCGTGTAGGCCATCACCCCGGCGAACCCGGGCCGGTCGAGCACCCGGCGCAGCAGGGCCCGGCAGCGCACCGACTTGCTGGCCACCCGGATCGGCCGGTCGCCCGCCCGGCGCACGAGGTCGGCGGCGTTGGCGTCCAGGGCGTCGAGGTCGACCACGGCCAGCGGCGGCTCCAGGTGCCCGGTCGCGTGGTCCAGCCGCCCGCGCGCCGTGTTCGCGCGCGGGGCCGCCGGCGCGGCCGGGGCGACGGGCGTCGTCATGGTGCCGGAGCCTCCCGGGCGTGCCGGGGGTGGTCAAGGGAGTGGGGCGCACGACCCCGTTCCTCGACCACCCGGTTCCGGGCGGTCGAGGTGCGGCAGTGGTCAGAGGTCGACGTCGGGCTCGCCGGAGCCGCCGATGCGGTCCAGCTCCTGCAGCTCGACCGGCCCGAGCACCCGCATCCCCGACCGCAGGTTCTCCTCCAGGTGGGCCACCGACTTGGTGCCCGGGATGAGCAGCAGGTTGGGGGAGCGGGCCAGCAGCCAGGCGAGCGCGACCTCCATCGGGGTGGCCTCGAGCCGCCGGGCCACCGTCTCCAGCGCCGCGGACTGGATGGGGCTGAAGCCACCCAGCGGGAAGAAGGGCACGTAGGCGATGCCCTCGCGGGCCAGCGCGTCGATCATCGGGTCGTCGGCGCGGTGCACCAGGTTGTAGTGGTTCTGCACGCAGACGACCGGGGCGATGCCCTGGGCCTCGGCGAACATCTGCGGGGTCACGTTGCTCACCCCGATGTGCTTGACCAGGCCCTCCTGCTGCAGCTCGGCGAGAGCCTCCATGGGCTCGGCGAGGGAGCGCTGCACCGGCTCGGCGAACCCGGGCATCCGCAGGTTCACCACGTCCATCGCCTCGACACCGAGGTGGTCGAGGTTGTCGTGCACGGCCTGGCGCAGTTCGTCGCGGGACAGCGCCTCGGGCCACTCGCCCTCCGGCGTCCGGCGGGCGCCCACCTTGGTGACGATGGTGAGGTGCTCCGGGTAGGGGTGCAGCGCCTCGCGAATGATCTCGTTCGTGACGTGCGGGCCGTAGTAGTCGCTGGTGTCGATGTGGTCGACGCCGAGCTCGACGGCGCGGCGGAGGACGGCGACGGCGCCCTCCCGGTCGGCCGGCGGGCCCATGACGTGCGGGCCGGAGAGCTGCATGGCGCCGTAGCCGATGCGGTGCACCGTGCGGTCGCCGAGGGGGAACTGGCCGGACTTCTCCGCCGTGGGGATGGTCATGTCCGCCGCCTACCCGGTGACCGCGGCCGTGAACGTCAGCCTCCCAGGGCCGGTTCCCTCGCCCCCTCGGTCGGCTCCTCGGCAGCGCCGCCCGAGCCGGGCCGGGCGCCGTCTACGACGACCGCGACGAGGGCCATGACCGCGCCGGCCAGCGCGAGCCCGACGCCCACCCACATCGGCGCCGTGTAGCCCAGTCCGGCCGAGAGCACGGCCGCCCCGAAGGCGGCGCCCAGCGCGTTGGCCGCGTTGAACGCCGCCTGGTTGGCCGCCGAGACGAGGCTGCCGCCCCCGGGCACCCGGGCCACCTCGATCACCCGGTTCTGCAGCACCGGGCCCAGGGAGAACGTGGCGGTGCCGAACAGCACCACCAGCACGATCGCGGCCACCGGGACGCGGGCCAGGAACGCGAAGGCCACCAGGAGCGCGGCTGCCGTGGCGAGCACCCCGGTGACGAACGCCATGCCCCAACGGTCGCCGAGCCGGCCGCCGATCAGGGTGCCGACGGTGGCGCCGACCCCGAAGACGGCGAGCACGGGGGTCACCCAGCTCTCGGGCAGGCCGGCGAGCTCGGTGAGGATCGGGCTGATGTAGCTGTAGACGGCGAACATGGCGGCGCAGCCGATCGTGGTCACCCCGAGCACCAGCCAGACCGCCGGGCGGCGGAACGCGACCAGCTCGCTGCGCAGGTCTGCGCGCTCCCCGGAGACGGGCGGCATCCAGGCGAGCAGCCCGGCGATGGTGATGACGCCGAGCCCGGCGACCACCCCGAAGACCAGCCGCCAGCTCAGCTGCTGGGCGAGGAGGGTCCCGAGCGGGACCCCGACGACGTTGGCCAGGGTGAGGCCGACGATCATCAGCGAGATGGCCTGGGAAGCGCGGTGCGCGGGCACCAGCCGTCGCGCGGCCACCGCGCCGACCCCGAAGAACGAGCCGTGCGCCAGTGCGGTGAAGACGCGGGCCGCCACGAGGGTCGGGTAGTCGGGCGCGAGCGCGGAGAGCGCGTTCCCCACGGTGAACAGGACCATCAGGCCCAGCAGGGTCTGCCGCGGGGTGAAACGCACTCCCAGCGCGGTGAGCGTGGGGGCGCCGATCACCACGCCGATGGCGTAGGCGGAGATCAGCAGCCCGACGGCGGAGACCGAGACGTCGAGCCCCGCGGCGACCTGGGGGAGCATCCCCATCAGCACGAACTCGGTGGTGCCGATGCCGAAGGCGCCGATGGCGAGCGCGAGCAGGGCGCGGGGCACGGGCGAACTCCTCGGGGGCGGTGCGGGGGAGGGGAGGGACGACGTCGTCCTCCTCGACCCAACGGCATCGGCCGCCCGATCCCGACCCGCGGTGTCCGTGAACCTCGTCACGTCACCTGACGCGGCCGGGGCCGGTGCGCGGCAGCCGCCGGGCACCGGCCCCGGGTGTGCGCTCAGGGATCAGGGGGTGAGCAGCACCTTGACCGCGCCGTCCTGCTTCTGGCGGAAGGTCTCGTAGGCCTGCGGCGCCTGCTCCAGCGGCACGTGGTGGGTGGCGAAGGTGTCCACGCCCAGCGGGTCCGCGTCGGTCAGCAGCGGCAGGATGTCAGGCACCCAGCGCCACACGTTGGCCTGCCCCATGCGCAGCTGGAGCTGCTTGTCGAAGATGCGCATCAGCGGCAGCGGGTCGGTGGCCCCGCCGTAGACGCCGGAGATGGAGATGGTGCCGCCGCGGCGGACCGCCTCGATCGCGGTGTTCAGCGCAGCCAGCCGGTCCGCGCCGGCCACCTGCATGACCTTCTCCATGATCGCGTCGGGCACCAGGGCGCTGGCCTTCTGCGCGAGCTTCGCGCCCGGCGAGCCGTGCGCCTCCATGCCGACGGCGTCGATGACGGCATCCGGGCCGCGGCCGTCGGTCTTGTCCCGCACCCAGGCGACGACGTCGGCCTGGGCGGTGGAGTCCAGCACGTCGATGCCGTTGGCCCGGGCCCGGGCCAGCCGCTCGGGCACCGAGTCGACGGCGTAGACCGCGGCGGCGCCCAGGTGCTTGGCGATCCGGGTCGCCATGTCGCCGATCGGGCCGAGTCCGAGGACCAGCACCGACCCACCGGGCGCCACGCCGGCGTACTGCACTGCCTGCCAGGCGGTGGGCAGCACGTCGGAGAGGTAGACGAACCGGTCGTCGGCCGGGCCCTCGGGAACCTTGATCGGCAGCGTGTTGCCGAAGGGCACCCGCAGGTACTCGGCCTGCCCGCCGGGTACCTGGCCGTAGAGCTTGGTGTAGCCGAACAGCGAGGCGCCGAAGCCCTTCTCGCGGTTCTGCGTGGTCTCGCACTGGCTCTGCAGGCCCTGGGAGCACATCCAGCAGGTGCCGCAGGAGATGTTGAACGGGACGACGACCCGGTCACCGGCCTTCAGCTCGGTGACCCCGGGACCGACCTCGCGCACGACCCCCATCGGCTCATGGCCCAGGACGTCGCCGACGGTCATGAACGGGGCCATGACCTCGATCAGGTGGAGGTCCGAACCGCAGATCCCGCTGGAGGTGATCTCCACGATGACGTCGGTGGGCTCGGTGATGGTCGGGTCGGGGACGGTGTCCACCCGGACGTCGTCCCGGCCGTGCCAGGTCACTGCGCGCATGCGTGCACTCCTCGGGCTCGGGGGGCCGCTGGACCGGCCGCGAACGCGTCGGGACCCGGTCGAGGGCCGTGATGTCCCTCGCACCTACCCGTGACGGCGCGTTCGACTCATGACCCGCCAGCAGTCCTGACGTCACAGAGGGTGCACATTTGGCAGGCTTTGTTGTGACGCTGACCACTTGACCGCGTGTGCCTACCCCGCTGCGCACATCACGAACCGGTCACGACGTGTTTACATGGGCGCCGCGCCTCGCCAGTCGGTTCTCCCGTCGGGCGGGGCGCTGCCCTGCCCCCGACGGAAGACTGGTGCTTTGGACCCGCACGACCTCGCCCGGCTCGACGACGACGGGACGATGCGCCGCAGCCGCATCGGCACCGCCGGCAGCTCCGCCGCCGGCCCGACGACCGCGAGCCCCGAGGCGCTCCCGGAGGCGCCCGTCCTCCGGCTCGTCCGCACCGATGCCGCAACTCCCGTCCCGGCCTCCCTCGAGCTGGTGGCCCTGGGCTCCGGGCTGGAGATCTCCGCGGCCTCGCTGGCCGCCGGCTGGCCGCTCCCGGTGTCGTCCGTCCGCCGGCCGTCGCCGGTGGAGGCCGGTGCGGCCGGGTCCGGCGCCTGGCCGCTGCCGGTGACCGCGGGGATCGTCGACGACCGGGCCGCGGAGCAGTTCGCCGACGCGGTGGCCGGTCGGCCCGGATCGCAGCCGGCGGCGCACGAGGTCGCCTCGGTCGTGCCTGCCGCCGTCGCCGCCGGTCGGCGGCCCCGACGCCTGCCGGAGCTGGCCCGCCGCCCCTCGCCGTACCTGGCCGCAGCGCTGGTCGGCGCCGCCGGTCTCGGCCTCACCGCGGCGGCCGGCCCGGCCGCCCAGGCCGCCGCGGTCGCCGAGCCGGTGAGCGTGGCGGAGGAGCTCGGGCTGGAGGCCTCCGACCGCCCCACGCTGAGCGGCGAGGCCGCCACCTCCCGGCTGCGGGACATGGTCGCCACCCGCGCCGAGCGCGAGGACGCCCAGGTCGCCGCCGCCCGGGCGCAGGCCGAGGCGGACCGGGTCGCCGCGGAGGCCGCCGCAGCCGCCGCAGCCGCCGCAGCCGAGGCGGCCCGCCCCAAGACCGTGCTGCCCGTGCAGGGTGCGCGGCTGACCAGTGGCTTCGGCTACCGGTGGGGCACCCTGCACGCCGGGGTCGACTTCGCCGCGCCGCTCGGCACCCCCGAGTACGCCGTCATGGACGGCGTGGTGCTGCAGGCCGGGCCGGCCAGCGGCTACGGCATGGCGGTCTACATCCAGCACCCCGACGGCGACGTCACCGTCTACGGGCACATGCAGGAGATCCTGGTCGCCGAGGGGCAGACCGTCCGGGCCGGCGACACCATCGCTCTGCTCGGCAACACCGGCCAGTCGACCGGGCCGCACCTGCACTTCGAGGTGCACCGCGGGGGGCTGGACGGGGAGAAGATCGACCCGCTGCCCTGGCTGCGGGGCCACGGCGTCGACATCTGAGCAGCGGCTCCTCGCTCTCTGGCCACTCGGCAGGGTCCTCCGGTGCTGGCGCGAATGCCTTACATGCGGGATGGTGCATGTGAGCAGTTCGATCGGCCGGGAGGGCGTTGATGGGGCACGGGCACAGCCATGGGCACGCCCACGGGCACACGTCGGGCACCGTGTCGGCGGCGCACCGCGGCCGGCTGGTGCTGGTGCTGGCGCTCACCGGCAGCGTCTTCGTCGTCGAGGTCGTCGGTGCCCTGATCTCCGGCTCGCTGGCCCTGCTGGCTGACGCCGCCCACATGGCCACCGACGCGCTCGGCATCGGCATGGCGCTCGCGGCCGTCACCCTGGCGCAGCGGCCGGCCCGTGGCCGGCGCACCTTCGGGCTGCAGCGGCTCGAGGTGCTGGCCGCGGTCGGCAACGGCCTGCTGCTGCTGCTCGTCGGTGGCTACGTCGTCGTCGAGGCGGTGCGTCGGATCGGCAACCCCCCGGAGATCCACTCGGGCTGGATGCTCGGCGTCGCGCTGGTCGGGCTGGCGGCCAACCTCGGCTCGCTCGCCCTGCTGCGCCGCGGTCAGGGGGAGTCGCTGAACACCCGCGGCGCCTACCTGGAGGTGCTGGGCGACGCCCTCGGGTCGGTCGCGGTCATCGTCGCCGGCGTCGTCATCTGGACCACCGGCTGGACCGGCGCGGACGTCGTCGCCTCCTTCGCCGTCGGCGCGCTCGTGCTGCCGCGTGCCTGGTCGCTGCTGCGGGAGGCGCTGGACGTGCTGCTCGAGGCGGCCCCGCGGGGGGTCGACCTCGACGAGGTCCGCACCCACGTGCTGGGCGTGCCCGGCGTGCTGGATGTCCATGACCTGCACGCCTGGACGATCACCTCCGGCCTCCCGGTGCTCTCCGCCCACGTCGTCGTCACCGACGACGTGCTGGCCGAGGGGCACGGCGGGCGGGTGCTCGACGCCCTGTGCGCCTGCCTCGGCGACCACTTCGACCTCGAGCACTGCACCTTCCAGCTGGAGGCGGCCGGGCACGCCGACCACGAGGCGCCCGTCCACGAATGACGGCGGCGCCCGCCTCCCGGTGGGAGGCGGGCGCCGCATTCGGTCCGTTGGGGTCAGCCGGCGTGGACGATCGCTTCCGGCCCGGTGGGCAGGTCCTCCTTGGTGGCCTTGATCAGCACCGCGGAGACCAGCGCACCGATGACCAGCAGCACCGAGGCCCAGGTGAAGGCCGTGGTGTAGCCCTCCACCTGCGCGGCCAGGCCGACGGCCGGGTCGGTCGGGTCCTGCCCGGCGGTGACCGCGTCGGTGACCGCCGCGGTGATCGCACCCACCGACAGCGTCGCCAGCAGCGCCGTGCCGATCGAGGCGCCCACCTGCTGCGTGGCGTTCAGCAACGCGCTGGCCGCCCCGGCGTCGTGCTCCCCGGCGCCGATCAGCGCCAGGTTGGACAGCGGCACGAAGGTGAAGCCCAGGCCCAGGCCCAGCAGCAGCTGGCCGGGGAAGGCCAGCGCCCAGAACGAGGTGTCCACGTCCAGGAAGGACATGGTGAACAGCCCGGCCGCGGCCAGCAGCCCGCCGGCGACCATGAGGGGCTTGGGACCCACCTTCGGCACCAGCCCGCTGGCGGCGCCCGCGGAGATCAGCACGCCCAGCGTCGTCGGCAGCGAGGCGAAGCCCGCCGCGACCGGCGTGTAGTCCAGCACCTGCTGGAAGTACAGGCTCAGGAAGAAGAAGGCACCGATGAGCCCGGCGCCGACCAGGGTGGAGGTGAGGAAGGCGCCGCCCCGGTTCCGGTCCAGCACCAGCCGCATGGGCAGCAGCGGGTTGCGCACCCGCAGCTCCAGGACGACGAACGCCGCGACGAGCACCACGCCGACGGCGATGAAGGTCAGCGCCGGCCCGTTGGTCCAGCCGCTCTCGGTGCTGCCGGCGTCGGCGTTGGTCTGCGCGGCCTCGGCCACCCGGGTGAAGCCGTACACGAAGGAGGCCAGGCCCAGGGTGATCAGCACGGCGCCCGGGATGTCGTAGCTGGTCTCACCGGGGGCCTTGCTCTCCGGGACCACCGGGATCGCCGCGACGATGGCGATGATCGCCACCGGCACGTTCACCCAGAAGCACCAGCGCCAGTCGGCGTACTCGGTGAGCACCCCGCCGAGCAGCAGCCCGACGGCCGAGCCTCCACCGGCGATCGCGCCGTAGACGGCGAAGGCCTTGGCGCGCTCCTTGGCGTCGGTGAACAGCACCGTGATCAGCGCCAGCGAGGCCGGTGCGAGCAGGGCGCCGAAGGCACCCTGCAGGGCGCGGGCGGCGAACAGCAGCTCCTCGTTGGGCGCGAAGCCGCCCAGGGCGGAGGCGACGGCGAAACCGGCGGCGCCGACCAGGTAGGTGCGCTTGCGGCCCCAGAAGTCGGCGATCCGGCCGCCCAGCAGCAGGAAGCCGCCGAAGGTCAGCGTGTAGGCGGTGACGATCCACTGCTGCGACGCCGGGCTGATGTCCAGGTCGGTGGAGACCGCGGGCAGCGCGATGTTCACGATCGTCGCGTCGAGGATGACCATCAGCACGGTCACCGCGACGACCGCGAGGGCGAGCCACCGCTTCGGGTAGGGCTCGGAGTGCGGGGTGATCCCCACGTCCGCGGAGGTGGGGGAGGGGTCGCTCACGTCGTCGTCCTCAATCGTTCGTGCCGGTCGGCCGATGCGTCGGCCGGAGGGAAGGTAGCGGGCTGCGACGATGCAGTCGTGGCGGTTTCCGTGGTGTTCATCTCTGACACGCACGTCCCGAAGCGTGCGCGTGACCTGCCGCATTCCCTCTGGACGGCGATCGAGGCGGCCGACGTGGTGTTCCACGCCGGCGACTGGGTGGACGTCGCCCTGCTCGACGAGCTGGAGCAGCGCTCGCGGCTGCTGGTCGGGGTGGTCGGCAACAACGACCACGGCGTGCTGCGCGAGCGGCTGCCGGAGGAGGCGTGGATCGAGCTCGACGGCGTCCGGTTCGCCGTCGTCCACGAGACCGGCGACGCGAAGGGGCGGGAGCGCCGCTGCGCCAAGCGCTTCCCGGACGCCGACGTGCTCGTCTTCGGGCACAGCCACATCCCCTGGGACACCACCGCCGACACCGGGCTGCGGCTGCTGAACCCCGGTTCCCCCACCGACCGCCGCCGGCAGCCGCACGCCACCTACCTGACCGGGGTCGCCGAGGCCGGGCGGCTCACCGACGTGGTGCTCCACCGGATCCCGCCGCGGATCCCGCCGCGGACCCCGCCGCGGACCCCGGCGTGACGCCGCCGCCGCTCCCGCCTGCGGCGGTGGCGCTGCTGGCCTGCCCGGTCTGCGGCGACCCGTTGCGGGAGGAGCCGGCCGGGTTGCGCTGCGGGCGGGGCCACGCGTTCGACCGGGCCCGGCAGGGGCACGTCACCCTGCTGCCCGCCGGCGGGTCGCCCCACTCCGGCGACTCGGCGGAGATGGTGGCCGACCGGGCCGGGTTCCTCGCCGCCGGCCACTACGCAGGCATCACCTCGGCGCTCGCGGAGGCGGCGCTGGCCGGACCGCCGGTGCGCACCCTGCTCGACGCCGGTGGCGGCACCGGGGCGCACCTGGCCGGCGTGCTGGCGCGGGCTCCGGACGCCGTCGGCGTGGTGCTGGACGCCTCCCGGTACGCCGCCCGCCGGGCAGCCCGCGCCCACCCCCGGGCGCTGGCGGTCGTGGCCGACAGCTGGTCGCGGTGGCCGGTGCGCGACGCGGCCGTCGACCGGGTGCTGGTGGTCTTCGCACCGCGCAACGGTGCCGAGACGGCGCGGGTGCTCAGCCCCGACGGCCGGCTGGTCGTGGTCACCCCCGCCGCCGGGCACCTGGCGTCGCTGGTCGGACCGCTGGGCCTGCTCACCGTCGACCCGGCGAAGGCCGACCGGCTGGCGGCGTCCCTCCAGCCGCACCTGCAGCCCGTCTCGACGACCCGGTACCGGGAGGAGCTGCTGCTCGACCACGCCGCGGTGCGGACGCTGGTCGGGATGGGCCCGCACGCGCGGCACCTCGCACCCGGGGACCTCGCCGGACGGGTGGCGGCGCTGCCCGAGCCGGTGCGGGTGCCGGTCGCCGTCGACGTGACCACGTGGACGGTCGGTCAGCGCCCCCCGTCCAGAGGCTCGGCCCGACCGTCCGAGGGATGAGGAGGACGGGGCCCTCCATGCGACGAGGGCCCGGCCGCAGTGGCCGGGCCCTCGTCGTGAGGTGTGCTGCCCGCGTCGTCGCGGGCGGGCGTCAGCGGGTGACGCGGCGGTTCTTGTTCGTTGCGAAGACGTAGATCCCCAGCACCACGATGGCGCCGATGATCGAGCCGATCACGCCGGAGGTGCCGAGCTCGAACTCGCCGTGGAAGATCAGGCTGCCGAGCAGGTTGCCGACGAGCGACCCGATGATGCCGAGCACGATGGTGGCGAGGATCCCCATCGACTGCTTGCCGGGGATGACCGCGCGGGCGATGAAGCCGGCGATGGCGCCGATGACGATCAGGACGATGATGTTCCAGAGCACGGTGGTGACCTCCGGTGACACGGCGCGACCGCCGGCGCCGGAACGTCCGGCGCAAGATCATCGGTGCCCGGCGCGTCGAACGGTGAAACCCCGGGATGCTCCCGGCGGGGCCGCCGTCACCCGATCAGGTGACCGTGCACCTGCCGGTCGTGCACGGCTGACCAGCGCGAACGCGAGAGTGCCCGGCGGGCGGGGTGGCGAGGGTGACCGGCACCGCCGGACCGCTCGGTGGAGCGATTCGGCGGCACGCCGCACCGAGTCCCTCTCCGGTCGCGGCGGCCCGGACGCGACCGTCTAAGCTCCGAGCGTGACGATCGCACCCGCCCCGATCGTGAGCCGGCCCAGCCCGGCCCACGAGGCCGAGAAGGGGTCGCGGCTCCTGGGTCTGCTGCGCACCACCGACCACAAGACCATCGGCCTGATGTACACCGTCACGGCGTTCATCTGGTTCTTCGTCGGTGGTTTCATGGCGCTGCTGATGCGTGGCGAGCTGGCCCGGCCCGAGCTGCAGTTCCTCTCGCCCGAGCAGTACAACCAGCTGGTCACGATGCACGGCACGATCATGCTGCTGTTCTTCGCGACACCGATGTTCTTCGCCTTCGCGAACCTGATCATGCCGTTGCAGCTGGGCGCCCCCGACGTCGCCTTCCCGCGGTTGAACGCCTTCTCCTACTGGCTGTTCCTGTTCGGGTCGATGCTCGCGGTCTCGGGCTTCCTCACCCCTGGTGGCGCCGCCGACTTCGGCTGGTACGCCTACACCCCGCTGTCCACCGGTGCGCACAGCCCGGGCGCCGGCGGTGACCTGTGGATCACCGGGCTCGCGGTCAGTGGTCTGGGCACCATCCTCGGTGGGGTCAACTTCATCGCCACCATCGTCTGCCTCCGGGCCCCGGGGCTGACGATGTTCCGGATGTCGATCTTCACCTGGGGTGCGCTGACCACCAGCATCCTGATCCTGCTCGCCTTCCCGATCCTGACCGCGGCGCTGTTCGCGCTGCTGGCCGACCGGCACCTGGGCGCGCAGATCTACACGCCGGAGAACGGCGGGCCGATGCTGTGGCAGCACCTGTTCTGGTTCTTCGGTCATCCCGAGGTCTACATCATCGCGCTGCCGTTCTTCTCGATCATCAGCGAGGTCATCCCGGTCTTCAGCCGGAAGCCGCTGTTCGGCTACAAGGGCATGATCTTCGCCCTGATCGGGATCACCGCGCTGTCGCTGGCGGTGTGGGCGCACCACATGTTCGCCACCGGTGCGGTGCTGCTGCCCTTCTTCGCCTTCCTGACGTACCTGATCGCCATCCCGACCGGCATCAAGTTCTTCAACTGGATCGGCACCATGTGGCGGGGCCAGATCACCTTCGAGACGCCGATGCTGTTCTCGATGGGCTTCCTGATCACCTTCCTGCTGGGTGGTCTGACCGGCGTCCTGCTGGCCAGCCCGCCGCTGGACTGGCACGTCAACGACAGCTACTTCGTCGTCGCCCACTTCCACTACGTGGTCTTCGGCACCGTGGTGTTCGCCGCCTACGCGGGGCTGTACTTCTGGTTCCCGAAGATGTGCGGCCGGATGATGGACGAGCGGGTCGGCAAGCTGCACTTCTGGCTGACCTTCGTCGGCTTCCACGCCACGTTCCTCATCCAGCACTGGCTGGGCAACGCGGGCATGCCGCGCCGGTACGCCGACTACCTGGGCACCGATGCCGGAGGCGCCTTCACCTGGATGCACACGGTCTCCACGATCGGGTCGTTCATCCTGGGTGCCTCGGTGATCCCCTTCGTCTACAACGTCGTCAAGTCCTGGAAGCACGGCCGGCTCGCGCTGCGCGACGACCCCTGGGGCCACGGCAACTCGCTGGAGTGGGCGACCTCGTCCCCGCCGCCGCGGCACAACTTCGTCGAGATCCCGCGGATCCGTTCGGAGCGCCCGGCGTTCGAGCTGCACTACCCGCACCTGATCGAGCAGCTCGAGACCGAGAAGCACGCCGGCAAGCGGCACGAGCCGTACGCCGGGGTCAGCAACGTGGGCCTCACCGGCGGCAAGCGCGAGGGCGAGCGCGACACCGACTTCACCTGATCGAGGACCCCGTCCTCCTCATCCCTCGCAAGCTCGGGACGAGCCTCTGGACGGGGCCGGGAAAGACAGCGTGAGCGACGCCCCGTCGGCCTTCGGGCCGGCGGGGCGTCGGCGTTCCGGGGGACCACGCAGCGCGGCGGGGACCATCCGGCACGATGACCGGGTGACCGACCGAGCCGCTGCTCCCGTGCTGCCCGAGGCCTCCCCGGACACCCGTCCTGGTGCGCTGCTGACCGTCACCGGGGCGGACCGCCCCGGGGTCACCGCCGCGCTCTTCGCCGCGCTGGCCGAGCTCGGCACCCCGGTCGAGGTCGTCGACGTCGAACAGGTCGTGGTGCACGGCCAGCTCGTGCTCGGCGTGTTCGTCGGGCCTGCCGGTGAAGCCGCGGACCCTCACCACCTGGCCGACCGGATCCGCCCGCTGACCGATCGGGTGGCGGCGCAGACCGGGGTGCAGATCACCGTCGAACCCTCGGGTGGCGCGGGCCCCGGCTCCCGGGCGGCCCGCCACCACGTCACCGTGCTCGGCCGCCCCGTGCCCCCGGCTGCCGTCGCCGGGGCGGCCCGGGCCATCGCCGGCGTCGGGGGCAACATCGAGGCCATCCGCAGGCTGTCGGACTACCCGGTGACCAGCTTCGAGCTGACCGTCTCCGGCGGCGAGCCGACCGAGCTGCGCACGGCGCTGGCCACCGTGGCCGCCGAGACCGGCACGGACGTCGCCGTCGAGCGGATCGGGCTGGCCCGCCGCAGCAAGCGGCTCATCGTGCTCGACGTCGACTCCACGCTGGTCCGCGGCGAGGTCATCGACGAGCTCGCGGCCCGCGCCGGCCGCGCCGCCGAGGTCGCGCGGATCACCGCCGCCGCGATGAACGGCGAACTGGACTTCGAGCAGTCGCTCCGGGCCCGGGTGGCCGTGCTGGCCGGGCTGCCGGCCGGCGTGCTCGACGAGGTGCGGGAGCACCTGGTGCTCACCCCCGGCGCGCGCACGCTCATCCGTACGCTGCAACGGCTCGGCTTCCGCTGCGGGATCGTCAGCGGCGGCTTCAGCCAGATCACCGACCCGCTGGCCGAGTCCCTCGGGCTGGACTTCGCCGCCGCCAACACCCTCGAGGTCGTCGACGGTCGGCTCACCGGCGGGCTGGTCGGCGAGGTCGTCGACCGGGCGGGGAAGGCGCGGGCGCTGGCCCGGTTCGCCGCCGAGCACGGCATCCCGCTGGAGCAGACCGTCGCCGTCGGCGACGGCGCGAACGACCTGGACATGCTCAACGCCGCCGGCCTGGGCATCGCCTTCAACGCCAAGCCGTTCGTCCGGGAGAAGGCGCACGCCGCGCTCAACCAGCCCTACCTGGACGCCGTGCTCCAGGTGCTCGGCTTCACCCGGGACGAGGTCCTCGACGCGGTGTAGGACTGTGCTCCCGGTCGGCCTACCGGCCTCCACCGCGGCCAGGTGCCGTGCCCCGGCTGCGTTGAGCCGTTGCCCGTGTCCCGGTCGGGAGCCTCCGGCCCCGCGACCGGAACACGGATGCGGCTCGCGCCGCAGGCGTACGTACCCGTGCGCGCGTTCCTCGTGATCCGTTCCGCGTGCCCGGGGAGCCTTAGGCCGGGCGGGTGAGCTCGCCCTCGAGGTGGACGCCGGCGGTGCGCAGCTGCTCGAGGGCGGCCTCGGTGCTGGCCTGCGAGACGCCGGCGGTCAGGTCGAGCAGCACGCGGGTGCGGAACCCGGAGGCGACGGCGTCCAGCGCGGTGGCCCGCACGCAGTGGTCGGTGGCGATGCCGACCACGTCCACCTCGTCGACGTCGTGCGCCCGCAGCCAGTCGGCCAGGCCCACGCCGTCGCTGGTGCCCTCGAAACCCGAGTAGGCCGCGGCGTACTCGCCCTTGTCGAACACCGCCTCGATCGGCCGGCGGTCCAGCCGGGAATGCAGCTCGACGCCGGGTGTGCCGACCACGCAGTGCGGCGGCCAGCTCTCCAGGAAGTCCGGCTGCTCGGCGAAGTGGTTCCCCGGGTCGACGTGGTGGTCGCGGGTGGCGACGACGTGCGCGTAACCGGCCTGCGCCACGTGCGCGCTCACCGCCTGCGCGACCGCCTCCCCACCGCTGACCGCGAGGCTGCCGCCCTCGCAGAAGTCGTTCTGCACGTCCACGACGATCAGGGCTCGGGTCATCCCCCCATCTTGCCCCGGCCCCGTCCAGAGGCTCGCCCCGAGCTCGCGAGGGGTGAGGGGGACGGGGTCCTCCGAGTGGTCCTTCTTCAGTCGGTGACGGTGTCGATCGCCGGCTCACCGCGCATCAGCGAGAGGGCCTCGGTCGGCAGGGTCTCGCGGAGCGCGCGGTGCCGGTCGCGGGCCGCGGCCAGCGCCTCGGCGGGGGAGCGGTGGTCGACCAGCTCGCCTTGCCGCACCAGCGGCACCAGCAGGTCGCGGTCGCCGTCGCGGGGGGTGACCGAGCCTGCGCTGACCACCTCGGCGGTCGCCGTCCCGTCGGCGTCGTGCCGGCGGACGGCGTGCTTGCGGCCACCCACCGACCGCTTTCCCTCGGAGTTCTTCGCCACCGGGACGCCGTCCCGCTCCACGAGCTTGTAGACCATCCCGACGGTCGGGGAGCCCGACCCGGTCACCAGCGAGGTGCCCACGCCGTACCCGTCGACCGGGGCGGCCGCGAGCGCGGCGATCGCGTACTCGTCCAGGTCGCTGGTGACGATCACCTTCGTCTCCGTCGCGCCCAGGGAGTCCAGCAGCTCCCGGGCCCGGGTGGCCTGGACCGTGAGGTCACCGGAGTCCAGCCGGACCGCGCCCAGCCCGGTTCCGGCCACGTCGATGGCCGTGCGGATGCCCTGCTCGACGTCGTAGGTGTCCACCAGGAGGGTGGTGCCGACGCCGAGGGCGTCCAGCTGCGCGCGGAACGCGGCGGCCTCGTCGTCGTGCAGCAGGGTGAACGCGTGGGCGCTGGTGCCGGTGGTGGGGATGCCGTAGCGGGCGCCGGCGGCGAGGTTCGACGTCGCGGCGAATCCGACCAGCGCGGCGGCCCGGGCGGCTGCGACCGCGGCCTCCTCGTGGGTGCGCCGGGAGCCCATCTCGATGCAGGGCCGCCCGCACGCCGCGCCGACCATCCGGGCGCCGGCGGAGGCGATCGCGCTGTCGTGGTTGAGGATCGACAGCGCCAGCGTCTCCAGGAGCACCGCCTCGCCGAACGGGGCCCGCACGGTGAGCACCGGGGAGCCGGGGAAGTACAGGTCACCCTCGGCGTAGCCGTCGATGTCCCCGGTGAACCGGAAGTCGGCCAGCCAGGCGAGCAGTCGCGGGTCGTCGACCCCCTGGGCACGGACCGCCGCCAGCTCGGCGTCGCCGAACCGGAAGCCGGCCAGCATCTCCAGCAGCCGGCCGGTGCCCGCGACCACGCCGTACCGCCGTCCGTGCGGCAGCCGGCGGGCGAACACCTCGAACACGCAGTCGCGCTCGGCCGTGCCGTCGGCCAGGGCGGCGGCCAGCATCGTGAGCTCGTAGCGGTCGGTGAGCAGCGCAGGGCTCAGCTGCGGGGTCGGCGGCATGGACAGGCACGATAGGTGCCGGTGGTCCGGGCCGCTCCCCGGCGTCGTCCGGCAGCGTCGTCGTCCTAGAGTGGCGTCGTGGCCGGACCGCTCGCTCCTGAACGGGTCCCCGGGGCCACGGCGGAGACCGTGGCCGAGGTCGACCGTCCCTGGGTGACGATCGTCTGGGACGACCCGGTCAACCTGATGACCTACGTGACCTTCGTGCTCCAGGAGCTCTTCGGCTACGACGAGGCGACGGCGACGGAGCTGATGCTGCAGGTGCACCACGAGGGCAAGGCGATCGTCAGCTCCGGCCCGCGGGAGCGGATGGAGCACGACACCAACCGACTGCACGCCTACGGGCTGTGGGCGACCTACCAGCGGGACGCATGAAGCCCTTCCGTCGCAAGGGGGACGAGGTGGTGGCCCGGCTGGTCGACGCCGAGGCCGGCATCGTCACGCTGCTGCTGGACCAGCTGGAGCAGCTGCTGGCGGCCGACCGCGCCGACACCGGCGGTGACCCGGTGGTCGAGCGGCTGCTCCCGCCGGGCAACGTCGACGACCCGGAGATCGCCGCGGACTACCGGGATCTCACCGAGACGGCGCTGCGCGCCGGCAAGGCCGACGACCTGGCCACCGTCCGCGCCACCCTGCCACCGGACGGCGGGGAGGTCCGGTTGGACGCCGAGCAGGCCCGCGCCTGGCTGCGCACCACCAACGACCTGCGCCTCGCGCTGGGCACCCGGCTGGGGATCACCGCCGACACCGAGCCGCCGGAGGACGCCGGCGGCGAGCAGGAGCAGCAGCTGGCGGTCTACTACTGGCTCACCGCCGTGCAGGGTTCCCTCGTCGACGCGCTGGTGGCCGGGTCAGGCGGCCGACGGTAGCCAGCACCAGCAGCGCCACGAGCAGGTCGGCGACGAAGAAGACGTAGACCAGGCTGTGCACCTGCACGTCCTGGGCGATCGCACCGATGCAGGCCACCAGGGTGACCGCGGAGAGCGCGGCCAGCAGGAGCAAGCCGACCAGCCGCCCGAGCACCACCAGGACCAGCTCGATCCGGTCGCTGCGCTCGTCGGTCGCCCGCCCGCTGCGGTGCAGGAGCCGCATGCTGCCGAGGACCAGCGCCGGCAGGGGGACGAGCACCACCCCGACCACCATCAGCACCTCGATCACCACGGTCGACGACGTTAGCGGTCGGCCACCCGCGCGGCACAGTCCGTTCCCCTGCCCGTCACCCCAGGTGGGGTCCGGGAAACCCGGCCGCGACCGTCGGCCTAGGATGACCGGCGTGCTGCGCATCGACCGCGCGACCTACGACGCCATCGTGGCCCACGCCCGGGCAGACCACCCGGACGAGGCCTGCGGCGTCGTGGCCGGGCCCGAGGGCTCCGACCGCCCCGAGCGGCACATCCCGATGCTCAACGCGGCGCGCTCGCCGACGTTCTACGAGTTCGACAGCGGCGACCTGCTGAGGCTGTACCGGGAGATGGACGACCGCGACGAGGTCCCCGTCGTCATCTACCACTCGCACACCGCCACCGAGGCCCGCCCCTCGCGCACCGACATCAGCTACGCCTCCGAGCCCGAGGCGCACTACGTGCTGGTCTCCACCCGCGAGCACGGTGCGCAGACCGGGCTGGCCGGCGACGACGTCGAGTTCCGCAGCTTCCGCATCGTCGACGGCCAGGTCACCGAGGAGGACGTCGAGGTGGTCGGC
Organism: Modestobacter sp. SYSU DS0657; assembly: GCF_054050925.1. NCBI lineage: Bacteria > Bacillati > Actinomycetota > Actinomycetes > Geodermatophilales > Geodermatophilaceae > Modestobacter > Modestobacter sp. SYSU DS0657. The sequence goes on from NZ_JBJHAG010000010.1 coordinate 120,389, forward strand.
CCGTGACCGTCGAGTCCTGCCTGTTCGGCCACTCGCCGACCGTCGTCGTCTACGAGTAAGGGCCTCGCTGCACCCCCACGCCTCGCACCTCGGCGCGGGCCCTGCAGCGAGGCCGGAGCGCGGTCGGAATCTCCGGCTGCGCAGCGGCGTTCCCCCCAGCAGTCGTCCTTGCGCGCCCTGCGCGCCCCCTGTGTCAACCCGCGAGAAGGAGTTCCCCTGCCATGGCCATCGAGGTCCGGATCCCGACCATCCTGCGCACCCACACCGGCGGCAACAAGACCGTCGAGGGGTCCGGCGACACCCTCGGTGCGCTCGTCGACGACCTCGACTCGCAGCACCCCGGCCTCAAGGGCCGCCTGGTGACCGAGGAGGGCAAGCTGCACCGGTTCGTCAACGTCTACGTCAACGACGAGGACGTGCGCTTCACCGGTGCGCTGGACACCGCCGTCAAGGACGGCGACTCGGTGACGATCCTCCCGGCGGTCGCCGGCGGCTGCTGAGCGGCTCCACCGCCCGGCACCCCACCCCGTCTCCCGGAAGAGTCCCCATGGCCCGCTTCTCCTCCCTCGTCGAGAGCCTCGGCAACACCCCGCTGGTCGGGCTGCCGCGGTTGTCGCCCACCGCCGACGTCCGGCTGTGGGCCAAGCTCGAGGACCACAACCCCACCGGGTCGATCAAGGACCGGGCCGCCATCTCGATGATCGAGGCGGCGGAGAAGGAGGGGAAGCTGCGGCCGGGGGCGACCATCCTGGAGCCCACCAGCGGCAACACCGGGATCTCCCTGGCGATGGTGGCCCGGCAGCGCGGGTACAAGCTGATCTGCGTCATGCCGGAGAACACCTCGATCGAGCGGCGCCAGCTGCTGGAGATGTACGGCGCGCAGATCATCAGCTCTCCGGCCGCCGGTGGCAGCAACCAGGCCGTCGCCGTCGCCAAGGGCCTGGCCGCCGAGCACGACGACTGGGTGATGCTCTACCAGTACGGCAACCCGGCCAACGCCGAGGCGCACTACACCGGCACCGGCCCGGAGATCCTCGCCGACCTGCCCTCGATCACGCACTTCGTCGCCGGCCTGGGCACCACCGGCACCCTGATGGGCGTCTCCCGCTTCCTGCGGGAGCAGAAGCCCGGTGTCCAGGTGATCGCCGCCGAGCCGCGCTACGGGGAGCTCGTCTACGGGCTGCGCAACATCGACGAGGGGTTCATCCCCGAGCTCTACGACCCCGAGCTGCTCGACGGCCGCTTCTCCGTCGGCCCGGACGACGCGGTGCACCGCACCCGCCAGCTGGTCGAGAAGGAGGGGATCTTCGCCGGCATCTCCACCGGCGCGATCCTGCACGCCGCGCTCGGTGTCGCCGACAAGGAGGTCGCGGCCGGCCGCCGGGCCGACATCGTCTTCGTCGTCTGCGACGGCGGCTGGAAGTACCTCTCCACCGGCGCCTACGCCGGCACGCTGGAGGAGGCCACCGCCGCGCTGGACGGGCAGCTCTGGGCCTGATGGCGGATCCGCAGGACGCCCTGACCCTGCCCGCGCGCGGGCTGCTCTTCGACAACGACGGCGTGCTCGTCGACTCCGAGGTCAGCGTCGTCACCTCCTGGCGTCGCTGGGCGAAGGACCTCGGGCTCGACCCGGACGAGGTCATGGCCGCCGTCCCCGGCCGTCGCGCCGCGGACACCGTGGCGCTGTTCGTGCCGGCCGACCAGGTCGCCGCGGCGGTGGCCACCGTCACCCGCTTCGAGCTGGAGGGCGCCGGGAGCACCGCGGCGGTGCCCGGGGTGCTGGACCTGGTGCCGCAGCTGACCGGCGTCGCCTGGGCGGTGGTCACCTCCGGCGTCCACGAGCTCGCCACCGCCCGGCTGCGTGGCGCCGGGGTCGCCCTGCCCGACGTGCTCGTCACCGCGGAGGACGTCGCCGCGGGCAAGCCCGACCCCGAGCCCTACCTCACCGGGGCGGCGCGGCTGGGCATCGACCCCGCCGACCTGATCGTGCTGGAGGACAGCCCCAGCGGCGTGGCCGCCGGTCTCGCCGCCGGGTGCACCGTCCTCGGCATCGGCGAGCCGGCGCTGCAGACCGCGGCGACCGCCGTCGTCCGGGACCTGACCGGAGCCCGCTGGACCGGCGCCGGGCTGCAGCTGCCCGGCGACGCGCTGCTGCGGCGGCCCTGACCGGGCCGTCGGTGCCGGCGGCTAGCCTGACTGCGCCATGAGAACCGCTGCCCCCGCCGATGCCCCGATCGGCATCTTCGACTCGGGGGTGGGTGGGCTCACCGTCGCGCGGGCGGTGCTCGACCAGCTGCCACACGAGTCGATCCGCTACCTGGGCGACACGGCGCACACGCCATACGGTCCCCAGCCGATCGCCGACGTGCGCCGCCACTCCCTGGCCGCGATGGACCGGCTGGTCTCCGACGGGGTCAAGATGCTGGTCATCGCCTGCAACTCGGCCAGCGCCGCCTGCCTGGGTGATGCCCGGGAGCGCTACGACGTCCCGGTCGTGGAGGTCGTCCTGCCGGCGGTCCGCCGCGCCACCGCGGCCACCCGGAACGGCCGGGTGGGGGTGATCGCCACCCAGGCCACCGTCACCAGCGGCGCCTACGAGGACGCGTTCGCCGCCGCCCCGCAGCTCACCGTCACCAGCGCAGCCTGCCCCAGCTTCGTCGACTTCGTCGAGCGCGGCGTCACCAGCGGCCGGCAGCTGGTCGGCCTCGCGCAGTCCTACCTCGACCCGCTGCTGGCCGCCGGGGTCGACACCGTGGTGCTCGGCTGCACCCACTACCCACTGCTCACCGGCGTGCTGTCGCTGGTGCTCGGCGAGGAGGTCACGCTGGTGTCCAGTGCCGAGGAGACCGCCAAGGACGTGTACCGGGTGCTCACCCGCACCGACCTGCTGCGCGACCCCGAGGGGCCGCCGCCGGAGCACCGGTTCCTGGCCACCGGCGACCCGGAGCCCTTCGCCCGGCTCGGGCGGCGCTTCCTCGGTCCCGAGATGGAGACCGTGGCCCGGGCCGGGGAGGCCGCATGAGGCTCACCGTCATCGGCTGCGCCGGGAGCGCACCCGGCCCGGCCTCGCCGGCCTCCTGCTACCTGGTCGAGCACGACGAGTTCGTGCTGCTGCTCGACCTGGGCAACGGGTCGTTTGGCTCCCTGCTGGCGCTCCGCGACCCGACCGAGGTCGACGCCGTCTACCTGTCGCACCTGCACGCCGACCACTGCCTGGACGCCGCGCCGTTCATCGTCTGGCACCGCTATTCCGGGCAGTCCGACGGCCGGGCCGTACCGCTGTACGCGCCGGTCGGCGCCGACCGGCGGCTGGCCGCGGCCTACGACGCCGACGGCGGTCCCATCGACGACGTCTTCGACGTCACGCCCGTCGGCCCGGGGAGCTGGACGATCGGGCCGTTCGAGGTGACGACGGCGCGCACCGCCCACCCGGTGGAGTGCTACGCGGTGCGGCTCACCGCGGGTGGCCGCTCGCTGGTCTACACCGGCGACACCGGCCCGTCCGAGGCAGTGGTGGAGCTGGCCCGGGGCGCCGACGTGCTGCTGGCCGAGGCCGCCTACGCCGAGGGCCCCGACCTGCCCCCCGGGCTGCACCTCACCGGCCGGCAGGCCGGCGAGCACGCGGCCGCGGCCGGGGTGGGGCGGCTGCTGGTCACCCACGTGCCCGCCTGGGTCGACGCCGACGCGCAGCTGGCCGCCGCCCGGTCGGTGTTCCCGAACACCGAGCTCGCCCGGCACGCCGCCGTCCACGACATCTGAGCCACTCACCGCTGCTCGCGCACGGGATCAGGTGAGCTGATCGTGCCTGCTCCTGGCTCAGCTCCTGAGGCGAGCCAGGAGCACGTGCGTCGAGCCAGGACCGGTTGCCTCCGTTGCCGCCGCACGGCACGGTGACGGGATGGCCGAGGAGGAGCGGGACGGCGTTCGGCTGAGCAGCCTGGACACAGCCCTGGGCGACGGTCTCGAGGTGACCAAGCGCGATCTGGTCGACCACTACGACGCCTTCGCCGACCGGCTCGTCCCGCTGCTGAGCGGCCGGCCGCTGACGATCAAGAGAGTGCGGCCCGGTGCGGCCCCCTTCATCCAGCGCGACGTCCCCAAGGGCGCTCCGGACTGGGTGCGCACCGTGGCGACCTGGTCCGACCGTGCCCACCGCGAGGTGCACCAGGTGCTGTGCGAGGACCGCCGGACGCTGCTGTGGCTGGCCAACCAGCGGGCGGTGGAGCTGCACGTGCCCTTCGGCCGGGTGGGGGAGGACGAGCCCACCGGGCTGGTGCTCGACCTGGACCCGCCCGACGGCGCCGACTTCGCCGCCGTCGTCGCCGTGGCGCGGCTGGCCCGGCGTGCGCTCGCCGACGGCGGGCTGGCGGGTGCGGTGAAGACCAGCGGCTCCACCGGGCTGCACGTCGTCGTCCCCGTGCACGGCTCCCCGCCGGAGGACGTCGCCGCGGCCACCCGGGCGCTCGCGGCGCGCACCGAGCGGCTCGACCCGGCGGTGGCGACCACCGCCTACGTCGTCGCCGAACGGGGTGGCCGGGTGTTCGTCGACTCGACCCGCTCCGGCCGGGGCACGGTCGCGGCCGCCTACAGCCCGCGGGCACGACCCGGCCTGCCGGTGTCGACGCCGGTCGCGTGGGACGACCTGGACGACGTCCGGCCCGGCGACGTCACCGTGCGCACCGCGCAGGAGCGGATCGGCGACGGCGACCCGTGGGCGGCCACGCTGCCCGAGCCCCAGGAGCTGCCGGCGGACCTGGTGGCCGAGGGCCACACCATCCCGGTGGCCCGGGTCGCCGCGATGCACGAGGGGAAGCGCCGGGCCCGCGCCGCCGGGCGGCCGGGCGGTTGACCGGCCGCAGCACACACCTCTGACAGCCCGGGAGCCCGTCCACAGCGCGGCGGTCCTCCACAGGCGGAAGCGGCGCCGGCAGCGGGCCGTCGCCGGTCGGCGACAGGCTCAGCGCATGACGACCGATCCGCAGGTGACCGCCTGGCTCGACCAGGAGGACACCCACCTCTCCCAGCTCATCCGCACCCACCGGTGGGCGGTGCAGTACGTCGGGCCGGGTGACGACCCGGACGAGCCGCCGTTCGGCTACACCGTCGGCCTGTTCGGCCTGGGCCACCCGGAGCTCGTGGTCGTCGGCCTTGGCCACCCGAACACCCACGCGATCCTGGAGCGGGTGGCCGGGCTGGTCGCCGACGGGCGCGACCTGGTGCCCGGGGAACTGCTCACCTTCCCCGAGCGGCCCGACGGGCTGGTCGTCGAGCAGGTGCCCAACCCCGGCGACGTCCTGTTCACGGCCAACCGCCACTACCGGCGGCCGGACGAGGCGTCGGTGCCCGCGTTCCAGCTCACCTGGCAGCACCCCGACGGCACCTTCCCCTGGGACCCGGCGTACCGGTGCGGCCCGCACTGCCAGCCCCGGCCCGGCACCTGGCGGGCGTGACCCCGGTGCCCGCGCCCCGGTCCGGTCGCGGACCACGACGACGTCGGTCCGCCCTGACCTGCGGAGGGCGGCAGCGCCCGGTCGTCGGGCGTCCCGCTCCCGGGGACGCTCCGACGACCGCGCGCTCAGGAGGTCTGCACCTCGCGGCCGTCCTCGCCCCACATCGTGTGGAACGAGCCCTCGGCGTCCACCCGGCGGTAGGTGTGCGCGCCGAACAGGTCGCGCAGTCCCTGGATCAGCGCCGCCGGGAGCCGCTCGGCCCGCAGCCCGTCGTAGTAGGCCAGCGCGCTGGCGAACCCGGGCACCGGCACCCCGTGCCGGGCGGCCCCGGCGACGACCTGCCGCCACGCCTCCTGGCCCTCGCTGACCGCACCGCGGAAGTAGTCGTTGGTCAGCAGGGTCGTGACGTCGGGCTCGTCGGTGTACACCTGCGCGATCCGGTCGAGGAACTTCGCGCGGATGATGCAGCCGCCCCGCCAGATCCTGGCCAGCGCGGCGCGGTCGATGTCCCAGCCGTGCTGGTCGGCGCCGGCGGTGATCTGGTCGAACCCCTGCGCGTAGGCGACCACCTTCGACGCGTAGAGCGCCTGCCGCACCGACTCGATGAAGGCGTCCCGGTCGGCGACCTGCTCGTCCCACTCCCGGCCGGGACCGGGGAGCACCCGCTGGGCGGCCTGCCGCTGCTCGCGGTGGCCGGACAGCGCCCGGGCGAACACCGCCTCGGCGATGCCGCTCACCGGAACGCCCAGGTCGAGCGCCGACTGCACCGTCCAGCGCCCGGTGCCCTTCTGCTCGGCCTCGTCCAGCACGACGTCGACGAACGGCTTCCCCGTCCGGGCATCGGTGTGCCGCAGCACCTCGGCGGTGATCTCGATCAGGTAGCTGTCCAGGTCACCCTCGTTCCACGAGGAGAAGACGTCACCGATCTCGGCGGGCGAGAGCTGGAGCCCCTGGCGCAGCAGGTCGTAGGCCTCGGCGATCAGCTGCATGTCGGCGTACTCGATGCCGTTGTGCACCATCTTCACGAAGTGCCCGGCGCCGCTCTCGCCGACGTGGGTGCAGCACGGCTCCCCGTCGACGACGGCGGCGATCGACTCCAGCAGCGGGCCGACCAGCTCGTACGCCTCCGCCGAGCCGCCCGGCATGATGCTCGGCCCGTTGAGCGCGCCCTCCTCGCCGCCGCTGATCCCGGTGCCGACGAAGTGGATGCCCTGGGCGCTGAGCGCCTCGGTGCGGCGGATGGTGTCGGTGAACCGGGCGTTGCCGCCGTCCATCAGCACGTCGCCCGCCTCCAGCAAGGGGGCGATCTCGTCGACCACGGCGTCGGTGGCCGCACCGGCCTGCACCATGACGATCACCTTGCGCGGGCGCTGCAGGGCCCCGACGAACTCGGCCATCGAGCCGGTGGGCACGAAGTCGCCCTCGCTGCCGTGCTGCTCGACGAGGGCGTCGGTGCGCCCCCTGCTGCGGTTGTGCAGCACCACCTGGTGGCCGTGCCGGGCCAGGTTGCGCGCCAGGTTCGCGCCCATGACAGCCAGCCCGGTGACGCCGATCTGATCGCTCATGCGCGGAACCCTGCCGCATCGGACCGGTCGCTGCCAGGCCCTGCCAGCCCCCCGGCTCGGTTCTCCTGCAGGGGCCCGACGCGAGTTCGCGAGCGGTGGGGGGCAGGAGGGTCCTTACGCGATGCCGAGGTCGCGGCGCAGCTTGGCCACGTGCCCGGTCGCCTTCACGTTGTACGCGGCCTTCTCGATCCGCCCCTCGGCGTCGACGACGAAGGTCGAGCGGATCACCCCGACGACCTCCTTGCCGTACAGCTTCTTCGGGCCGTAGGCGCCGTAGGCGGTGAGGACCTGCTTCTCCGGGTCGGACAGCAGGGTGATCGACAGCGACTCCTGCTCGCGGAAGCGGTGCAGCTTCTCCGGGGCGTCGGGGGAGATGCCGATGATCTCCAGCCCCGCCTCGGCCAGGTCGCCGGCGGCGGCGGTGAAGTCGACGGCCTGGGTGGTGCAGCCCGGGGTCAGCGCCGCCGGGTAGCAGTAGACGATGACCCGACGGCCGCGGTAGGACGCCAGCGACACCGGGGTGCCGTCGGCGTCGGGGAGGGTGAACTCCGGCGCCGGGTCACCGGGCGCGAGGCGGACGGGGGCGACGTCGGTGACGGGGCCGGTCTCGGTCATGCTGCGCATCGTGCCGCACCCGGGCGACGGTCCCCAAGCGGGCCACCACCGGGCGGGAGCGGAGCTGCTCGGACGGGGTGCTCAGCCGGCCAGGAAGCTGAACCGCACGTGCCGCGACGGGTTGTCGACGTTCGTGTCGACGAAGCAGATCCGCTGCCAGGTGCCCAGCGCGAGGCGGCCCTCGAGCACCGGCACGGTGGCGTGCGGCGGGACGAACGCGGGCAGCACGTGGTCCCGGCCGTGCCCGGCAGCTCCGTGCTTGTGGCGCCACCGGTCGTCGCGGGGGAGCAGCTCGTCCAGCTGGGCCAGCAGGTCGTCGTCGCTGCCCGCGCCGGTCTCGATGATCGCGATGCCGGCGGTCGCGTGCGGGACGAACACCTGCAGCAGCCCGTCGCCCTCGGACCGGACGAACTCCGCGCACTCGTCGGTCAGGTCGACGACGGAGGCCACGCCCCCGGTCCGGACGGCTCGCAGCTCGGAACGCATGCCGCCATGCTGCCGGACGGCGGCCAACTACGCTGCTGACACGTGACCCGCCCCGACGGCCGCAGCGCCGACCAGCTCCGCCCGGTGACCATCACCCGCAACTGGCTCGACCACGCCGAGGGCTCGGTGCTCGTGGAGTTCGGCCGCACCCGCGTGCTCTGCGCCGCCAGCGTCACCGAGGGCGTGCCCCGCTGGCGCCGCGGCTCCGGCCTCGGCTGGGTGACCGCCGAGTACTCGATGCTGCCGCGCGCCACCCACACCCGCAGCGACCGCGAGTCGGTGAAGGGGAAGATCGGTGGCCGGACGCACGAGATCAGCCGGCTGATCGGCCGCTCGTTGCGGGCCAGCATCGACCTGGCCGCGCTGGGGGAGAACAGCATCGCGCTGGACTGCGACGTCCTGCAGGCCGACGGCGGCACCCGCACCGCCGCGATCACCGGCGCCTACGTGGCCCTCGCCGACGCCGTCTCCTGGCTGGGCGAGCGCGGCAAGCTGGCCAGCAGCACCCCGCTGCCGAACTCGGTGGCCGCGGTCAGCGTCGGCGTCATCGACGGCGAGCCCCGCCTGGACCTCGCCTACGAGGAGGACGTCCGGGCCGGCACCGACATGAACGTCGTGTGCACCGGCGACGGCGGCTTCGTCGAGGTGCAGGGCACCGCCGAGGGCGCCGTCTTCGACCGGCCGACGCTGGACGCGCTGCTCGACCTCGCCGTCGCCGGCTGCGCCGAGCTGACCCTGGCGCAGCAGGTGGCGTTGTCGGCATGACGCAGCTGCTGCTCGCCACCCGCAACGCCGGCAAGCTCGCCGAGCTGCAGCGGCTCCTGGCCACCGCCGTCCCCGGGGTGGAGGTGCTCGGCCTGCGCGACGTCGCCGAGTACCCCGAGGCGCCCGAGACCGGAGCCACCTTCGAGGAGAACGCCCTGATCAAGGCGCGCGAGGCGGTGCGGTACACCGGCCTGCCCGCGGTGGCCGACGACTCCGGCCTGGCCGTCGACGCGCTCAACGGGATGCCCGGCATCCTGTCCGCCCGCTGGTCGGGGCGGCACGGCGACGACGACGCCAACACCGCGCTGCTGCTCGGCCAGCTCGCCGACGTGCCCGACGAGCGGCGCGGTGCGGCGTTCGTCTGCGCCGCCGCGCTGGTCACCCCCGAGGGCACCGAGCACGTGCTGCGCGCCGAGTGGCGGGGCGCCGTGATCCACGAGAAGCGCGGCACCAACGGGTTCGGCTACGACCCGGTCTTCGTGCCGGAGGGGCTGGAACTGACGTCGGCGGAGCTGGCGCCGGCGGAGAAGGACGCCCGCAGCCATCGCGGTCAGGCCTTCGCCGCGCTGGTTCCGGTGCTCGCCGAGGTGCTCGGCGCCCGCTGACCGCAGGTCAGCGGGCGCTGCTCCAGCCGATGAACCACAGCGAGAAGGCCGCCAGCGACGGGTGGAAGGCGAGCACGAGGAACGCCGCGAGCACCCGGTCGGTCCGCCAGTAGGTGCGCAGCCGGACGCCGCGGGTCCACAGCCGGCTGCGGTCGCCGGACAGGGCCCGCTGGGCGAGGGCCGCCTCCTCCTCCGCGGTCAGCGACCGCGAGCGGGTGGCCTGCCAGGCCTCGACCCGGGCCCAGCCCGGCGCGAAGCCGCAGGCCAGCGCCAGCGCCGCGGCACCGCCGAGCAACAGCAGCAGACTGGCCTGGTCGAGCACGACCAGTCCGGCTGCGGCCGCCCCGGCGGCGAAGCCGGCCACGGTCACCGCGGCGAACACGAAGACCAGGGCGAGGGTGACCATCAGGATCACGTAGCCGGGGACGAGGACCTCGTCCCAGCTGCGGTCGGTGGCCAGCAGCCCCGCGGTCTGCACGGCCAGGACGGCGGCGCAGGTGGTCAGCACCCGCCGCATGCGCACGCGGGGCAGGTCGGCGGTGGTGGCCAGCCGGGCGCGGGCCTCGGCGAAGCTCGCCGCCTCGGTGGGGGAGGCGTCGGCCCGGGTCATGCCCAGCGGGTTGACGGCGGTCATGCGCGCACCTCCGGCCGGCGGGCCTCGGGCGCGTCGTCGCCCTGCACGTGGCTGGACAGCCCGTGGTTGGTCTTCTCCCAGTAGAACGGTTTGACCAGCAGCTGCCAGAGCGCCTTGTACGAGGCGACCGAGTGCAGCAGCCAGTACAGCGGGGACAGCAGCGCGAACGGCACCAGGCCGTAGGTGCGCCGCTTGAACCCGGCCAGCAGCGACAGGTAGATGATCACGCCGTTGCCCAGCAGCAGGTTCGCGAAGCTGACCTGCACCAGCCACTGGGGCAGCGTGGGCACCAGGACGCCGGGCCGGACCAGCTCGACGACCATGAGCAGGTACAGCCACGGCGTGGCCAGGAACATCAGCGGGGTGCCGCCGATGAGCAGCGCGAACCCGGCCGTCTGGCGGGGGCCGACGCTGCGCAGCAGCCGCCAGGGGTGCCGGGTGTGCACCAGCACGGTCTGCATGTAGCCCTTGATCCAGCGGCTGCGCTGCCGGACCCAGTTGCCGACGGCCATGTTGGCCTCCTCGTACGTCGTCGAGTTGACGACGGCGACGCGGTGGCCGCGGGCGGAGGCGCGGATGCCGAGGTCGGCGTCCTCGGTGACGTTGTAGGGGTCCCAGCCGCCGAGCTCGCGCAGCAGGTCGGTGCGGAAGTGGTTGCTCGTGCCGCCCAGCGGGATCGGCAGCCGGAGCTTGTCCAGGCCGGCGAGCGTGTAGTCGAACCAGGAGGAGTACTCCAGGGTGAACATCCGGGTGAGCAGGTTCTCCCGGGCGTTGAAGTAGTTCAGCGCCGCCTGCACGCAGACCAGGTCGTCCCCACCCTTGCGGAAGGCGACGATCGACTTCTTCAGCTGGTCGGGGTCGGGCCGGTCCTCGGCGTCGTAGATGACCACGTACTCGCCGCGGGCGAAGGTCAGCCCGACGTTGCAGGCCCGCGGTTTCGTCTTGGGCAGCGAGTGCGGGACGACGACGATCCGGACGAGGTCCGGTGGGGCGGCCGCGAGCGCGGCGGTGAGCGTCTCCGGGTCGTCCTCCTCCAGCAGGAGGAGGATCTCCAGCTTCTCCCGCGGGTAGTCCAGGTCGGCGAGGTTGCGCATCAGCAGGCCGACGATCCCGGCCTCCTTGTAGACCGGCACGAGGATCGTGTAGACGGGCAGGTCGTGCTCGTCGAGCGCGGCCACCTCCTCGTCGGTGACCTGCTCGACGGTCTCCCAGGCGGTGCCGACGGTGCTGATCACGGCCTTGGCCCCGACGGCGAGGGCGACGGCGACGTTCACCGTCGCGACCAGGACGACCAGGGTGGCGGGCAGGTCGAGCACGGCGCCGGCGACGAGGACGGCGACCGCCAGGACGGCCCCGACCACCTGCTTGCGCACGAACACCGTGGACGCCGACTCGTCGGGCCGCCGCTCGGCCAGCGACGTGACCGCGTCGTGCACCAGCTCCTCGCGCCAGACCGTGCGCAGCGCCCGCTGGACGTCCCAGTCGGTGGTGACCACCTGGCGCACGCGGTGGATGCCGGTGCGCTGCACGACCTGCTCGGCGATGTGCGCCGACGGCCGGCCGGCGGTGGCCACGACCACCTGCAGCTCGCCCTCGTCGTCCCGCTCGACGCACAGCGGCAGCCAGACCTCGCGGGCCAGCATCGCCGCGGGGAACAGCCGGGCCAGCTCCTCGTCGACGTCGACCGGGTCGACGAAGGCCAGGTCCGCGTCCCACACCTCGGCCAGGGCGACGTACAGCTGGCGGCGGGTGACCCAGCCGCGGGCCAGCACGATCGCACCCAGCGGGGCGCCGACGCGCTGCTGGTGCTCGAGGGCCTCGCCCAGCTGCTCCTCGGTCAGCGCCCCCTGCTCCAGCAGGACGTCGCCCAGCCGTTCGGGCGCGGCGTGCCGGCCACGGCGGCGCCGGGGCGCGGGCACGGCGCCGCCCGGTGCGGAGACTGTCACCTGGGGGTCGTCGGCCTCCGGGGCCCCGGACTGTCGCCGTCCGGGCGGGGCCTCACCCGGTCGGGGGACTCCGTGGCCGGGCGGTGGTCTTGCGGAGTTCTTGCGGTTGCCTGCGGCCGGGCGTGCGGTTGGCCGCCCAGAGTCGGTGCTGTCGGCGGGAGAGCCCCCGACTCGCACCGACCCGAGGAGCACCGTGAACGCGACCCGTACCACCGCCAGCAACGCCCGCCGGACGACCGCCGCCAAGGTCCTCGGCTCCGTCGGGGTCGTCGGCACCGCCGCGCTCGTGGCGGGCCTGGGCACCTTCGGTGGGTTCACCGACAGCACCGACACCGCCGAGGTCGCCGTCGAGTCCGGCGTCGTCTCGATCAACCTGACCGCCGGCGACGGCTCGGCGACCGTGCCGTTCAGCTTCGACGGCGTGGCGCCCGGCTCGTCGGTCACCCGCCCGGTGAACCTGGTCAACGACGGGGACTCGGCGCTCGCCTCGGTGGGCCTGTCGACCGTCGCGACCGCCTCGAGCCTGCTGGACAGCGACGCCACGAACGGGCTGCAGATGTCCGTGCGCTCCTGCTCGGTGGCCTGGACCAGCGACCTGACCTGCGACGGCACCGAGCGCACGCTGCTGGCCGCGGGCCCCGTCGTCCGGACCGCCGACCTGGCCGCCCCGGCCAGCCTGACCGCCGGCGCCACCGACCACCTGGCCGTCACGATGGCGCTGCCCACCTCGGCCGGCGATGCCTTCAAGGCGCAGACCAGCGAGCTCGCGCTCACCTTCACCGCCACCCAGCGCGCCGGCGCCACCCGCTGAGCTCCGCTGCCGCCCGGCCCGTGACCCGGCCGGGCGGCGGTACCGACCGTGGGGGGGGGGGGGGGGGGGGGGGGGGGGGGGGGGGGGGGGGGGGGGGGGGGGGGGGGGGGGGGGGGGGGGGGGGGGGGGGGGGGGGGGGGGGGGGGGGGGGGGGGGGGGGGGGGGGGG
>NZ_JBJHAG010000011.1:0-114622 GCF_054050925.1 Modestobacter sp. SYSU DS0657
CCGCCAGCAGCTGCGGCACCCGCCGCGCCCCCTCCACCCCCCCCCGGCGCGGCCGCCCCCCCCCCCCCCCCCCCCCCCCCCCCCCCCCCCCCCCCCCCCCCCCCCCCAGTCCGCGGTCCTCGACGGCCACCAGCACCCCGACGCCACCGGCGTGGCGGTGCCGGTCCGCGACCGCCGCGGCGAGGTGGCGGCGGCGCTGTCGGTGGTCGTCCCCAACGACGGCCGGGGGCCCAGGTCGTGCACTGCTGCACACGGCGGCGCGCGGCATCACCCGCGCCCTGCGGTCCGCCGACCCGGCGGCCCCGGCGCGCTGACCCCCTGGTCACCTCGCGAAGGACACGCCCCACCGCCGAGCGCCCGGCTCGCGCACCTGCTTCGCAACCGACGGGCTTTCGAATCGCTCGTCGAGCACTTTCGTTACCTTTTCGTGCTTTGTCGCTCGCTTGCCCTTCTGCCAAGTTCTGCGGCGCGGGTCACACCAGCCCGCACCACTGACAACGCAGTCGGCGGGAGGGCGTGGTGCTCGTGGACGAGATCACCCGGTCCGAGGCGATCCTGTCCCGGCTCGAGGCGGACGGCCGGGTCGTCGTCCGCACGCTCGCCAGCCAGCTCGGCGTCTCGGCCGTCACGATCCGCAAGGACCTCGAGGCGCTCGAGCAGCGCTCCGCCCTGCGGCGGGTGCGCGGCGGTGCGGTCGCCGCGCGCACCGCCGACGAGGGCACCTTCGACACCCGGCTGCGGCTGCACCGGGCGGAGAAGGAGGCCATCGCCGACGCGGTCGCCCCGCTCGTGCGCGACGGCGACGTCATCGCCCTGGACTCCTCGACGACCTGCCACTACCTGGCCGGCCAGCTGCTGGACCGGCGGCGCCTGGTGGTCGTCACCAACAGCCTGCCGATCGCCACCCTGCTCTGCGAGCGCACCGACGCCAACGTGCTGCTGCCGGGCGGGGTGGTCCGCCGCTCCGCCCGGTCCCTGGTCGGCCTGGTCGGCGACGTGTTGGCCGGCCGCGGCCGGATCGACCGCGGGTTCCTCAGCGGCCACGGCATCACCGCCCACCACGGACTGCTCGACCTCGCCGGCGAGGAGGCCCAGGCCAAGCGGTACCTGGCCGGCGCCTGCCGCGAGGTCTACGGCCTGCTGGACTCGTCGAAGTTCGGCGGGTTCTCCATCCACCCGTGCGTCCCCGTCGACCGGCTCGCCGCCGTCTACACCGACTCCGGCGTGGACCCCGCAGCCGCAGCGGCGATCTCCGCCGCCGGCACCCGGGTGCACGTCGTGGACCTGGAGGACCGGTCGTGACCCGGCCACCGGCGACGCCGGGCGCGCCGGCCGACCGACCCCGGCGACCGGGTGGCCCCCGGCCGACCCGTTCCGTCCGGGCCCTGCCCGGAACCCGCTCCCGAACCCGGGACGCGGCCCACCGCGGGTACGCCCGCCTCACGATGGAGTGAGCATGAGAGCACACCGGTACACGTCCCTCGCGGCCGGACTCGCCGCGGCGTCCCTGGTGCTGGCCGGCTGCGGCCAGGGCAGCGGCGGCTCGGCCAGCGGCGGGGGCGGCGACGGCGGCGGCGGCGGCGGCGGGAGCGACACCCCCACCGTGGCCTTCGTGCCCAAGCTGCAGGGCATCCCCTACTTCGAGGCCATGAACACCGGCGGTCAGCAGGCCTGCGAGGAGCTGGGCTGCGAGTGGCTCTACCAGGGCCCGGTCGAGGCCGACGCCGCCGCGCAGGCCGACATCGTCCGTTCCTTCATCCAGCAGGGCGTCGACGTCCTGTTCGTGGCGCCCAACGACCCGGACTCGATGGCCCCGCTGCTGCAGCAGGCCGCCGACGCCGGCATCGCCGTGGGCACCACCGACACCGACGCCCCGAACTCGGTGCGCCAGGTGTTCGTCCAGCAGGCCTCCGACGAGGGGATCGGCCAGACGCTGACCGACCAGCTCATGCAGGCCATGGGCGGCGCCGGCCGCTACGCCATCGTCTCCTGCGGCGAGACGGCGGAGAACCTGAACTCCTGGATCGAGGTGCAGCGGGCCTACACGGCGTCCGAGTACCCCGACGCGGAGATCACCGACGTCGTCTACGCCGGGGAGGACCAGTCGGTGGCCACCCAGATGGCCACCGACCTGATGAACTCCGACCCGACCCTGACCGGCCTGGTCGGGGAGTGCACCTCCTCCGCGCCCGGCGTGGCGCAGGCGGTCCGCGACGCCGGCCGGATCGGCCAGGTCTTCACCGTCGGGCTGGGCACCCCGAACTCGATGGCGCCCTACCTGGCCGACGGCTCCTCCTCGGCCAGCGTGCTGTGGGACGTCGAGAACCTCGGCTACCTGACCGCGTGGGCGGGGATGCAGCTGGCCGCCGGCGAGGAGTTCGCCGCCTCCCCCGAGGTCGGCGGCGACATCTCCGGCGTCAGCTACGACGACAGCTCGAAGGTGCTGCTGCTCGGTGACCCGCTGGTGCTGACCACCGAGAACGTCGACGAGTTCGACTACTGATCCTCCGGGATCACCCCGGGGAGGGCCGGCCGCGGTCGGCCCTCCCCGGCGCACCCGGTCCACAGACCACGGAGGCCCCGGTCATGACAGACCAGCGACCCACCCCGCCCCGCCTGCAGGTGCGCGGGGTCACCAAGCGGTTCGGCGCCGTCCGCGCGATCCGCAACGCCGACATGGTCGTCCAGCCGGGCACCGTGCACGCCCTGGTGGGCGAGAACGGCGCCGGCAAGTCGACCCTCATCAAGATCCTGGCCGGGGCCGAGCGCCCCGACTCCGGCTCGATCACCTTCGACGGTGAGCCCGCGTCGATCACCACCACCACCGACGCGATGGCCCTGGGGATCGCGACCGTCTACCAGGAACCGCAGCTGTTCGACGAGCTCACCGTCGCCGAGAACGTCTTCCTCGGCCGGGAGATCACCCGGGGCGGACGCGTCGACTGGGCCGCCCAGAGCGCCCGGGTCACGGAGCTGCTGGAGCTGATCGGCCTGCCGGCCCGGTACGCCACGGTGGCGGCGGGCGACCTGTCGATCGCCGAGAAGCAGCAGGCCTACATCGCCAAGGCCCTGGCCGGTGACGCGAAGGTGCTCATCCTGGACGAGCCGTCGGCGATCCTCACCGACCGCGAGGTCGAGGTGCTCTTCGGCGTGGTCCGCCGGCTGACCGAGCGAGGCGTCTCGATCATCTACATCTCGCACCGGCTGGACGAGCTGTTCGTCATCGCCGACGAGGTCACCGTCATGCGCGACGGGGAGACGATCGGCACCCACCCGATCGACGACCTCACGGTCCGCCAGATCGTCGAGATGATGGTCGGCGGGGCCATCGAGGACACCCGCCCCGAGCGGACGGTGCCACCCGGCGAGCCCCGCCTGGAGCTGCGCGGCCTGGAGCTCACCGACCAGTTCCACGACGTCGACCTGCAGATCCGCGCCGGGGAGATCCTGGCCCTCTACGGGCTGGTCGGCTCCGGTGTCGCGGAGATCGGCGCCACCGTCTACGGCATGTCCCGGGCCACGGCCGGCACCATCCTGGTCGACGGCGAGGAGGTCCGCCCGCGATCACCCCGGGAGGCGCAACGGCTGGGCATCGCCCTGCTGCCGGCCAACCGCAAGGAGCAGGGCCTCTTCTCCTTCCAGCCCATCTCCTTCAACATCTCCGCCGGTCACCTCGGGCTGCTCTCCCGCTTCGGGGTGTGGCTCGACCGCCGCCGGGAGACGACCGTCGCCCGCTCGATGATCGACCGGCTCGCGGTGAAGGCGCCGAGCGAGCGCACGCCGGTCGGGGCGCTGTCGGGCGGCAACGCCCAGAAGGTGGTCCTGGCCCGGCAGCTGGTCGACAAGCCACGGGTCCTGGTGCTCGCCGAGCCCACCCAGGGTGTCGACGTCGGGGCCAAGGAGGAGATCCACCGGCTGATCACCCAGCTGGCCGACGACGGCGCCGCCGTGCTGATCGTCACCTCCGACCTCCTGGAGGCCATCCGGATCGCCGACCGCCTGCAGGTGGTCCGCGCCGGCACCACGACCGTCGAGTTCGGGCCCAACGCCGACCAGGTCGACGTCCTCACCGCCGCGGCCGGTGACGAGTCCTCGGCACCGCCCCCCGGGCAGCAGCCCCAGCAGACAGGAGTCCCGGCATGAGCAGCCCGACGCTCACCCCACCCGGTCCGGCGGGCAGCTCCGCCGCCGGGAAGGCAGAGCCCGGCACCGGGGTCCGTGGCCGGGTGCTGCCCCCGCCGGTCACCGGCCAGGAGACCGTCCTCATCGCCGTCATCGCGCTGCTGTGGCTGGTGCTGAGCCTGGCGACCCCGGCGTTCTTCACCGCCGGCTCGATCGTGCCGCTGCTGGTCGCGACCACGCCGATCGCGCTCATCGGCATCGGCATGACGATCGTGATCATCACCGGGGGCATCGACGTCTCGGTCGGCAGCATCGTCATGGTCGCCTCGGTCGTCACGGCGCAGACGATGGTCGACACCGGCCTGCCCCTGGTGCTGGCGGTGCCGCTGTCGGTCGCGGTCGGCGGTGTGCTGGGCCTGGTCAACGGCGTGCTGATCGCCTACGGCCGGGTGCACGCGATCATCATCACCTTCGGCACGCTGAACCTGTTCCGCTTCATCGGGCTGCAGGTCTTCGGCTCCTCGACCGTCGAGGACATCCCCCGCACCCTCGCCTTCTTCGGCCGGGGCGAGGCCGGGCGCACCCTCGGGATCCCGCACGCCTTCCTCATCACCATCGTGATCGCCGCACTCGCCTGGTACTACCTGCGGCACACCGCGGGCGGGCGGCACTTCTACGCCATCGGCGGCGACGCGAACGCCGCCCGGCTGGCCGGTGTCGCGGTCCGCGCCCGGGTGCTGTCGGCGTACGTGGTCACCGGCCTGCTCGCCGGCCTCGCGGCCTGCTTCGTCCTCGCCCAGGGCACCTCCAGCCTGGCCGCGAACGTCGGGTCGGGGCTGGAACTGGCGGTCATCGCCGCGGTGGTGATCGGCGGGACGTCGATCACCGGCGGCCGCGGGTCGGTGCTGGGCACCGTGCTCGGCGCGCTGCTGGTGCAGACCGTGGCCACCGGGGTCACCCAGCTCGGCTGGCCGACGCAGCTGTCCTCCCTCTTCGTCGGGCTGTTCATCATCATCGCCGTCGGGGCCGACCTGCTCCGGCAGCGCACGAGGAGCGCGTCATGACCACCTCGACCACCCCGCCCACCGCCCCGGCCCCGGAGAAGCAGCAGCCGGGCGCCGCCACGGACCGCCCCGAGAACCTCGCGGCCCGGACGCTGCGGATCCTGCTCACCCAGCGGATCGCCCTGCTGGTGGTGCTGCTCGTCGCCGTGGTGGTGACGATGCTGACGCTGAGCCGGAACAACTACCTCGCCGCTCCGTACGACAGCTCCTACATGGCCGCGACGCTCATCAACGCGGTGCCGCTGGTCCTCCTGGGCCTGGCGGAGCTGCTGGTCATCACCTCCGGCCGGGGCGGCATCGACCTGTCCGTGGGCGCCATCGTGTCGCTGACCGGGATGGTCTTCGGCTTCGCCTACGGCGAGTGGGGCTGGTCGCTGCCCCCCGCGATGGCGCTGGCCGTCGGCTTCGGCGCGCTGTGCGGAGCGCTCAACGGCTTCCTCGTCGCCTACCTGCGCTTCCCGGCGCTGATCACCACGCTGGCGACCTACTACGCGTTCAGCTCGCTGGCGCTGGTGATCAACGACCAGCAGCCGATCAACGCCCGGCCGATCCAGGAGCTCTACTCCACGGCCCGGGCGGTGGACCTCCCCTTCCTGCCCGACGGGTTCCCCGCCGTCCCGCTCGGGGTCTTCACCTACCTGATCCCCGCCGTGCTCGTGATCTGGCTGGTGGTGGCGCGGACCACCTACGGCCGCCGCCTCTACGCCATCGGCACCAACGACGTCGCGGCCGAGTGGACGGGGATCGACGTGCGCCGCACCCGGTTCCTGGCCTACGTCGGCGCCGGGGCGCTGTCCGGGCTGGTCGCCGTCTACACCGTGGCGCAGTTCGCCTCCGCCCGGCCGGACGCCGGGGTGGCCGGCAACGGCATGGCGCTGCCGGCGATCACCATCGCCGTCCTGGGCGGGGTGGCGATCACCGGCGGCATCGGCCGGGTCGCCGGGGTGGTGCTGGCCACGCTGCTGATCGTGTGGCTCAACGCCGGCATCCTGCTCGCCGTCCCGGGCAACGCGGGCACCCAGTTCCAGCTGTTCGCCCTCGGCTTCGTCCTGGTCTTCGCCGCGCTGCTCAACGGCTTCGCGGTCCGGCGCTACGGCGGGACATCGTGACCGCCGCGCCCGCCACACCCCAGTCACGACCCCGGAACCGGGGCACGGAGAGAGGACCCACATGCCTGTGACCCACGGCGTCCACGCCCTGGTCTGGACCGGCGGCTGGACACCCGAGGAGGCCCGGAAGGCCATCGCCGCCACCGCCGAGGCCGGGTACGACCTGATCGAGATCGCCCCGATCGACCCGACCGGGTTCGACGGGGACATGACGGCCGGGCTGCTGGAGGAGCACGGACTCCAGGTCAGCGCCTCGCTCGGCCTGAGCGCGGACACCGACGTGTCCAGCGAGGACGCGGAGACGGTGGCCCGCGGCCGGGAGCGGCTGGCCGCCGCCCTCGGGGTCCTCCGGGACAGCGGCGGGACGACGCTGTGCGGGGTCCTGTACTCGAAGCTCGGCAAGTACGACGCCCCGGCCACCGAGCGCGGCCGGGCGAACTCCCAGGAGACGATCGCCTGGCTGGCGGACAAGGCGGCGGCGTCGGGGATCACGCTGGCCCTGGAGTTCTGCAACCGGTACGAGACCAACATCATGAACACCACGCAGGAGACGCTGGACTTCATCGCGGCGGTCGACCGGCCCAACGTCATGGCCCACCTGGACACCTACCACATGAACATCGAGGAGCACTCGTTCGCCGAGGCGGTGCGGGCGGCGGCGGCCGCCGGCCGGCTGGGCTACGTGCACATCGGCGAGTCGCACCGCGGTGCCCTGGGCACCGGCTCCGTCCCGTGGCCGGAGTTCTTCGGGGCGCTCGACGAGGTGGGCTACGCGGGGACCGTCACCTTCGAGTCCTTCTCCTCCGAGGTCGTGCACCGGACGCTCTCCAACGACCTGGCGATCTGGCGCAACCTGTGGACCGACAACGTCCGGCTGGCCCGGGACGCCCTGGCGTTCACCCGGGCCGGGCTGGCCGAGGCCGCAGCCCGGCGGGGAGCCGGACCGCGCTGACCCGGCGACCCCGGCTTCACCGGGCCGGTGGAGCGGGGTCAGCCCCGCGCGGGCTGCGGCCGGCGGGGCGAGCCGGGGACGTACCGCACCAGGTCGGAGGTCTGCGCCACCAGCGCGCGCAGGTCCTCCAGCGCCCCGGTGACGGTGCCCGCAGCGCGGGCCTGCACCAGCACGTTGCCCAAGGCGGTCGCCTCCACCGGACCGGCCAGCACCGGCCGCCCGCAGGCGTCCGCGGTGAGCTGGCACAGCAGCGCGTTCTGCGCCCCGCCGCCGACGACGTGGACCACGTCGACGTCCCGGCCCGACAGCCGCACCGCGTCCTCGACCGCCCGGGCGAACGCCGCGGCCAGGCTGTCCAGCACGCAGCGCACCACCGCCGGCCGTTCGGCCGGCACCGGCTGCCCGGCCACCTCGCACGCCTGCTGCACCCGCGGGACCATCGGGCCGGGCGGCAGGAAGACCGGGTCGTCCACGTCGATCACCGGACCACCGTCGGGCAGCTCGCCGGCCGCGCCCAGCAGCGCCGGGAGGTCCGGGGCACCCAGCCCCCAGTCCGCCAGGCAGCCCTGCAGCACCCACAGGCCCATGACGTTGTGCAGGTAGCGGATCCGGTCGTCGACGCCCCGCTCGTTGGTGAAGCCGGCCGCGAGGCTCTCCTCGCTGAGCACCGGCTCCTCCAGCTCCACCCCGACCAGGCCCCAGGTGCCGCAGACGACGTAGGCGAAGCGCTCGTCCGTGGCCGGCACACCGACCACGGCCGAGGCGGTGTCGTGGCTGCCCACGGCCACCAGGCGGGCGTCGGCCAACCCGGTGCTCTCGACCACGGCCGGCCGGAGCCCGGCCAGCACGGCGCCCGGGTCGTGCTCCGGCGCCAGCAGCGCCGGGTCGACGCCGACCAGCCGAACCAGGTCCGGGGCCCAGCGGCCGGTGTGCACGTCGGCCAGCCCGGTGCTGGAGACGTTGGTCGCCTCCGCACCGCGGTGCCCGGACAGCCACCAACCGACCAGGTCGGGCAGGAGCAGCAGGCTGCGCGCCGAGGCGAGCAGCGACTCCTCCCGCTCGGCCACCAGCTGGTACAGGGTCGTGAAGGGGAGGTGCTGCAGGCCGTTGCGCCGGTAGAGCTCGGCCGCCGGCACCTGCTGGTGCACCCGCTCGGCGATCCCGTTGGTCCGGGGGTCCCGGTAGGAGCGGGGCGCGGCGAGGAGGGTGCCCTCGGCGTCCAGCAGGCCGTAGTCGACCGCCCAGGTGGCCACGCCCACGCTGGCCACCGGCTCCCCCGCCTCCCGGGCCAGCTCGGCGACCCGCTGCAACCCGGCCAGGGACTCCCGCCACAGGCCGAGCAGGTCCCAGTACAGGGCGGTGCCCTCCGCCCGCGGCACAGCCACCGCGCCATTGCGGAACCGCGCGGCCTCGGTGAGCCGGAGGTGGCCGGGGCCGGCCGCGCCCAGCATCACCCGCCCGCTCGAGGCGCCGAAGTCGACCGCGGCGTGCAGGCTCACCGCAGGAAGGCGGCGGCGACGCCGGAGTCGACCGGGACGTGCAGACCGGTGGTGCGGGTGAGCTCGCCGCCGGTCAGCGCGAAGACCGCGTCGGCGACGTGGTCCGGCAGCACCTCCCGCTTGAGCAGGGTGCGCTGGGCGTAGAACTGGCCCAGCTCCTCCTCCGGCACCCCGTAGACCGCGGCGCGCTTCGCGCCCCAGCCGCCGGCGAAGATCCCCGACCCGCGGACGACGCCGTCGGGGTTGATGCCGTTGACCCGGATCTGGTGCTCGCCGAGCTCGGCGGCCAGCAGCCGCACCTGGTGCGCCTGGTCGGCCTTGGTCGAGGAGTAGGCGATGTTGCTCGGACCGGCGAACACCGAGTTCTTGCTGGAGATGTAGACGATGTCGCCGCCCATCCCCTGCTCGATCATGATTCGGGCCGCCTCACGGGAGACCAGGAACGAGCCCTTGGCCATCACGTCGTGCTGCAGGTCCCAGTCGGCCTCGGTGGTCTCCAGCAGCGGCTTGGAGATCGACAGCCCGGCGTTGTTGACCACCAGGTCGACCCCGCCGAAGGCGAGCACCGCCGCGCGGAACGCCGCGGCCACCGCCTCGGCGTCGGACACGTCGGCGGCCACGCCCACGGCGACGTCGGCCGAGCCGATCTCGGCGGCCGCGTCCGCGGCCTTCTGCAGGTCCAGGTCGGCGACGACGACGCAGGCGCCCTCGGCGGCCAGCCGCTGGGCGATCGCCTTGCCGATGCCGCTCGCCGCACCGGTGACCAGCGCGACCCGGGTGGCCAGCGGCTTGGGCTTCGGCATCCGGGCGAGCTTGGCCTCCTCCAGCGCCCAGTACTCGATCCGGAACTTCTCCGCCTCGTCGATCGGCGCGTAGCTGGAGACCGCCTCGGCGCCGCGCATCACGTTGATCGCGTTGACGTAGAACTCACCGGCCACCCGGGCGGTCTGCTTGTTCGCGCCGAAGCTGAACATGCCGACCCCGGGCACCAGCACGATCGCCGGGTCGGCGCCGCGCATCGGCGGGGAGTTCGGGCCGGCGTGCCGCTCGTAGTACGCCGCGTAGTCGGCGCGGTAGGCCTCGTGCAGCTCCTTCAGCCGGGCGACGACGTCCTCGACCGGCGCCGTCGCCGGCAGGTCGACGACCAGCGGGCGCACCTTGGTGCGCAGGAAGTGGTCCGGGCAGGAGGTGCCCAGCGCGGCGAGCCGCGGGTGCTCGGCCCGGGACAGGAAGTCCAGGACGACGTCGGTGTCGGTGACGTGCCCTACCTGGGGCTTGTCGGTGCTGGCCAGGCCGCGGATGACCGGGGCCAGCGCGGCCGCCCTCACCCGGCGCTCGGTCTCCGGCAGCGGCTCGAACCCGGGCAGGACGGGACCGAACGGCTCGGGCCGGCCGCGCTCGGCGAGGAACTGCTCCGCCCTCCGGATGATCTCCAGCGAGTTCGCCTCGCACTGCTCGCTGGTGTCGGCCCAGGCGGTGATCCCGTGCCCGCCGAGGACCGCCCCGATGGCCTGCGGGTTTTTCTCCGCGATCTCGGCGATGTCCAGCCCCAGCTGGAAGCCGGGACGCCGCCAGGGCACCCAGACGACGCGGTCGCCGAAGCACTCGCGGGTCAGCGCCTCGCCATCGGCCGCGGTGGCCAGCGCGATGCCCGAGTCGGGGTGCAGGTGGTCGACGTGCGCGGCGCGGACCAGCCCGTGCATCGCGGTGTCGATGCTCGGGGCGGCGCCGCCGCGGCCGTGCAGGCAGTAGTCGAACGCGGCGACCATCTCGTCCTCGCGCTCGACGCCGGGGTAGACGTCGACGAGCGAGCGCAGCCGGTCCAGCCGGAGCACGGCCAGGCCGCCCTCCTTCAGGGTGCCGAGGTCGCCGCCGGAGCCCTTCACCCAGAGCAGCTCGACGGGCTGCCCGGTGACCGGGTCGGTCTCCGTGCCGGCGGCGGAGGTGTTGCCACCGGCGTAGTTGGTGTTCCGCGGATCCGCGCCGAGGCGGTTGCTGCGGGCGAGCAGGTCACTGACCACGGGGTTCGTCACGGGATGTCTGTCCTCTGTGTGTCTCGTCCGGGAGAACTCGCTTTCCGCGCCGAAAGCGAGGTGGAGCGGTTCGCTTTCGGCGCGGAAAGCGAGGTGATCGGGTCAGGCGCCCCAGGAGGCCTGCTGGCCACCGACGCGCTCGGTGGCGATCTGCTCCTGGTGGCCGGAGGCGACGTAGGCCCGGTAGGGGTCGGCGGGCAGGCCCGTCGACTCGCGCAGCTCGGCGAGCAGCGGGCGGACGTCGGTGTTGTAGGCGTCCATCAGCGCGGCGTTGGCGCCGAGCACGTCACCGGACTGCTGGGCGGCCCGCAGCGCCTCGCGGTCGACCAGCAGCGCCTTGGCGGTGGCCTCCTGCACGTTCATCACCGAGCGGATCTGGCCGGGGATCTTCGGCTCGATGTTGTGGCACTGGTCGAGCATGAAGTTGACGCCGGAGTCCGGGCGCAGCGCGTCGGCCCGGACGATCTCGTTCATGATCCGGAAGAGCTGGAACGGGTCGGCCGAGCCCACGATCAGGTCGTCGTCGCCGTAGAAGCGGGAGTTGAAGTCGAAGGCGCCGAGCCGGCCGACGCGCAGCAGCTGGGCGACGATGAACTCGATGTTGGTGTTCGGCGCGTGGTGGCCGGTGTCCAGCACGACCTTCGCCTGCTCGCCCAGGGCCAGGCAGTGCAGCAGCGAGGTGCCCCAGTCGGGGATGTCCATCGTGTAGAAGTACGGCTCGTAGAACTTGTACTCGAGGATCAGCCGGTGCTCGGGGTCCAGCTCGGCGTAGATCTGCTGCAGCGACTCGGCCAGCCGCTCCTGCCGGTCCCGGATGTCGTCCTGACCGGGGTAGTTCGTCCCGTCGGGCAGCCAGATCTTCAGGTCGGTCGACCCGGTGGCCCGCATGACGTCGATGCACTGCACGTGGTGGGCCACGGCCTTGGCCCGCACGGCCGGGTCGGCGTGGGTGAGCGAGCCGAGCTTGTACTCGTCGGCCTGGAACAGGTTCGAGTTGATGGCGCCGATCGAGACGCCCTCGTCGGTGGCGTGCTGCGCGAGCTTGCCGAAGTCCTCGACGAGGTCCCACGGGATGTGCAGCGAGACCCGCGGGGCGGCGCCGGTGTAGCGGTGCACCACGGCGGCGTCGCTGATCTTCTCGAACGGGTCGCGCGGGACGCCGGGGGTGCTGAACACCTTGAACCGGGTGCCGGCGTTGCCGAACGCCCAGGACGGCAGCTCGATGGTCTGCTGGGCGAGCGCGGCCAGGGCCTGCTCGCGGAGATCGCTGGTCACGGGGTCTCTCCGTTCGTCGTGGTGTGCTCCCCGGCGGCCCGCAGCTGGGCGTCGAGGTCGAAGACGAGGTCGAGGGAGGCCTTGCCGCGGCCGTCCCCCGTCTCGAAGAAGGGGGCCATCTCGGCCTCCCACCGGGCGCTGACCGCTGCGGCGTCCACGGCCGCCTGCGCGGCGGCCAGGTCGTCGGTCTGCACGATGCCGACGAGCAGCCCGTCCGCGCGCAGGAAGAGCTGGTAGTCACGCCAGCCGGCGTCCCGCAGGGCGCGGAGCATCTCCGGCCACACGGCGGCGTGCCGCTCGCGGTACTCCGCCAGCCGATCGGGGCGGACCTGGAGCGTGAAGCAGGCGCGAGCCACGGGACCTCCTCGTCGAGTGGCGGCGTGAAACGTTTCAGACTGCTTGTGGCGCAGACCATAGGGAGCCTGCTATGAAGTGTCAACCATCACCGACGGGTCGCGCCAGCCCTCACCTCTGACTGGCTTTTCCCGGGTTGAGACGTTTCAATGATCCGGGCCGCTACCGTGACCCCACATGACCGAGGGAGGCCCGCGCTGAGCGTCAGCATCCGAGACGTCGCCCTCCGGGCCGGGGTCTCCGTCGGCACGGTCAGCAACGTGCTGAACCGTCCCGACGCGGTCAGCCCGCCGACCCGGGAACGGGTGCTCGACGCGATCGCGCACCTGGGCTTCGTGCGCAACGAGTCGGCCCGGCACCTGCGGGCCGGCCGCAGTCGGACGATCGGGCTGGTCGTCCTGGACATCGCGAACCCGTTCTTCACCGACGTGGCCCGCGGGGTGGAGGAGGTCGCCAACGCCGCCGAGCTCGCCGTGGTCCTGTTCAACTCCGACGACCGGCCGGACAAGGAGGCCGCGCACCTCGACGTGCTCACCGAGCAGCGCGTGCAGGGGGTGCTGATCACGCCCACCGCCGAGCTGTCCCCGCACGTGGAGGCGCTGCGCTCCCGCGGCACGCCCGTCGTCCTGCTGGACCGGCGCGCCGCCACCGCGGACCGCTGCGCCGTGGCGGTGGACGACGTGCTCGGGGGTCGGCTCGCCGCCGACCACCTGCTCGAGCGCGGCCACCGCCGGATCGCCTTCATCGGCAGCTCCTCGGGCCTGCCGCAGGTGCAGGAACGTCACGACGGGGTGGTCGCCGCGGTCCGCGAGGGCAGCGGGTCCGACGACGCGCTGACGGTCCTGTCCCCCGCGACCCTGACCGTCGCCGGCGGTCGCGAGGCGGCGGCGGAGATCATCGGGCTGCCGGCCGCCCGCCGGCCCACCGCCGCGGTCTGCGCCAACGACCTGGTCGCCCTCGGCGTGCTGCAGGAGATGGTCCGCCACGGGGTGCGGGTGCCCGACGACTTCGCCATCGTCGGCTACGACGACATCGACTTCGCCGCCGCGGCCGCCGTCCCGCTGACCTCGGTGCGCAAGCCCCGGCAGGAGCTGGGCCGCCGCGCCGCGCAGCTCCTGCTCGACGAGGCCACCCGGGGGGCCGAGCACGTCCACGAACAGCCGGTCTTCGAGCCCACGCTCGTCGTCCGCGAGTCCAGCATGGTCCGGCGGCTCCGCCCGACCGTCGCGAGCTGACCGGAGGTCTCGGGTGAAGGTCGCACTCTTCGCCACCTGCCTGGTGGACACGATGACGCCGTCGGTGGCCCTGGCCACCGCCACGCTGCTGCAGCGGCTGGGCCAGGAGGTGGTCGTCCCGCCGACCCAGGCCTGCTGCGGGCAGATGCACGTCAACACCGGCTACCGCCGCGAGGCGGTGTCGATCGTCGCCAACCACGTGCGCGCCTTCGAGGGCGCGGAGGTGGTCGTCGCGCCGTCCGGGTCGTGCGTGGCCTCGATCCACCACCAGCAGGCCGCCGTCGCCCGGCGGGCCGGGGACGAGGCGCTGGCGCAGGCCGCCGAGGAGCTGGCCGGGCGCACCCACGAGCTGTCCCAGTTCCTGGTCGACGTGCTGGGGGTGACCGACGTCGGCGCGTACTACCCGCACCGCGTCACCTACCACCCGACCTGCCACTCGCTGCGGATGCTCGGCGTCGGCGACCGGCCGCTGCGGCTGCTGCGCGCGGTGCGCGGGCTGGAGCTGGTCGAGCTGCCCGGCGCCGAGCAGTGCTGCGGCTTCGGCGGCACGTTCGCGGTCAAGAACGCCGACACCTCGACGGCGATGCTGACCGACAAGATGGCCAACGTGCTGGGCACGCACGCGGAGGTGTGCACCGCCGGCGACGCCTCCTGCCTCATGCACATCGGCGGCGGGCTGTCCCGGCTGCGGGCGGGCACCCGCACGGTGCACCTGGCTGAGATCCTGGCCGCCACCGAGCACGACCAGGCCCTCGTCACCGGGACGGTGACCGCGTGACCGCGACCTTCCTGGGTCTCCCGACGGCCCCTCGCGGGGTCGGTCACCTGCGGGGGGAGCAGTCGTTCCCCGACGCCGCCCGGGGTGCGCTCCGCGACGGGCAGCTGCGGGCCAACCTCGGCCACGCGACCAGCACGATCCGCGGCAAGCGGGCCCGGGTGGTCGACGAGGTGCCCGACTGGGCGCAGCTGCGCGCCGCGGGCAAGGCGATCAAGGCCGCGACGATGGCCCGCCTCGACGAGCACCTGGAGGAGCTCGAGCGCCAGGTCACCGCCCGCGGCGGCACGGTGCACTGGGCCCGCGACGCGAACGAGGCCAACGCCATCGTCACCCGGCTGGTGCAGGCCACCGGCACCGGCGAGGTGGTCAAGGTCAAGTCGATGGCCACCCAGGAGATCGGCCTGAACGAGGCGCTGGAGGCCGTCGGGCTCGACGTCTTCGAGACCGACCTCGCCGAGCTGATCGTGCAGCTGGGCGAGGACACGCCGTCGCACATCCTGGTGCCGGCGATCCACAAGAACCGGGCCGAGATCCGGGAGATCTTCGCCCGCACCATCCCCGGGGTCGACCCCGGGCTCACCGACGACCCGCGCCAGCTGGCGATGGCCGCCCGCGCCCATCTGCGCGAACGGTTCCTGCGGGCACGCGTCGCGGTGAGCGGTGCGAACTTCGGCGTCGCCGAGACCGGCACGCTCACCGTGGTGGAGAGCGAGGGCAACGGGCGGATGTGCCTGACCCTCCCGGAGACGCTGATCAGCGTGATGGGCATCGAGAAGGTCGTGCCCACGTGGCGGGACCTCGAGGTGTTCCTGCAGCTGCTCCCCCGTTCCTCCACCGGAGAGCGGATGAACCCCTACACCTCCACCTGGGCCGGCGTGACCCCCGGCGACGGGCCGCAGGAGTTCCACCTGGTGCTCCTGGACAACGGGCGGACGGCGGTGCTCGCCGACGAGGTGGGCCGGGAGGCGCTGCACTGCATCCGCTGCTCGGCGTGCCTGAACGTCTGCCCGGTCTACGAGCGGGCCGGCGGTCACGCCTACGGGTCGGTGTACCCCGGCCCGATCGGGGCGGTGCTCTCCCCGATGCTCACCGGGGTCGAGGACAACGCCTCGCTGCCCTACGCCTCGTCGCTCTGCGGGGCCTGCTACGAGGTCTGCCCGGTGGCGATCGACATCCCCTCGATCCTGGTGCACCTGCGCGCCGAGCACGTCGAGGCGCAGGAGAGGCCGACGGCGGAGGCGGTGGCGTTCCGCGGGCTGTCGAAGCTGATGAGCAACCCCCGGCTGTGGCACCTCGCCCAGCGGGCGGCGGGGCTGGGGCGGCTGCTCGCCCGGGGCCGGCCGACGCTGCCCAACACGCTGCCGCCGCCGGTCTCGGGGTGGACTCGCAGCCGCGACCTGCCCACCCCGCCGGCGCGGACGTTCGTGCAGCAGTGGACCGAGGAGCACGGGAAGTGAGCGCCCGCGACGAGGTGCTCGGCCGGATCCGCACCGCGCTCGGAGAGACCCGGGCACCGGCGCCCGACGTCCGGCGCGACTACCGGACGGCGGAGG
This sequence comes from Modestobacter sp. SYSU DS0657, assembly GCF_054050925.1. Taxonomy (NCBI): domain Bacteria; kingdom Bacillati; phylum Actinomycetota; class Actinomycetes; order Geodermatophilales; family Geodermatophilaceae; genus Modestobacter; species Modestobacter sp. SYSU DS0657. Next base: position 15,975 of record NZ_JBJHAG010000011.1, read on the forward strand.
AGGTCCCGGCCGACGAGCAGCTGCTGGAGCTGCTGGTCGACCGGGTCGAGGACTACCGCGCCGAGGTGCTCCGCTGCGCGGCCGGGGAGATCGGCGCGACCGTGCGGGCGGCACTGGACCGCGGGCTCGGTGCGGGGTGGACGGCGTCCGGCGTCGTCGTCGCCCCGGGGCTGCCCGAGGAGTGGCGACCGGCCGGCTGCGACGTCGACGACGAGCGTCCCGCCCCGCGGCTGGCCGAACGCGCGGCGTCGGTCACCGCCGTCGCCGTGGCGATCGCCGAGACCGGCACGCTCGTGCTCGACGGCTCCCCGGCCTGCGGACGACGGGCGCTGTCGCTGCTGCCCGACGTGCTGGTCTGCGTGGTCACCAGCGACCAGGTCGTGCGCGGGGTGCCCGAGGGCATCGCCCGGCTGGACCCGCTGCGACCGCTGACCATGGTCAGCGGCCCGTCGGCCACCAGCGACATCGAGCTGCAGCGGGTCGAGGGCGTCCACGGGCCGCGCACCCTGCTGGTGGTCCTGGCCGGCTGAGGCCTACTCGTGCACCGCCCAGACCTCGGCCGGACCGCGGGGCGTGTCGACGGTGCGCCGGGGCACCACCCGCTCGTAGACGCCGAGCCACCGGGGTCCGTCGTAGACCAGCAGCGAGGAGGCGAGGGCGTCGTCCGGCAGGTCGTCGACCTGGCCGTCACGGGGCCCACCGACGTGGAGGATCAGCGGCACCGAGGCAGTCTAGACAGTCATGTTTACGTTGTAAACACCACTGTCGGCCGCGCCCGGGCTCACCCGCCGACGTAGGCCGCCAGGTGCTCCCCGGTCAGGGTGGCGCGCGAGGCCACCAGGTCGGCCGGGATGCCCTCGAAGACCACCCGGCCGCCGTCGTGGCCGGCCCCGGGTCCGAGGTCGATGATCCAGTCGGCGTGGGCCATCACCGCCTGGTGGTGCTCGATGACGACGACCGACGTCCCGGCGTCGACCAGCCGGTCGAGCAGGCCGAGCAGCTGTTGCACGTCGGCCAGGTGCAGACCGGTGGTGGGCTCGTCCAGCACGTAGACGCCGCCCTGCTCCCCCATGTGGGTCGCCAGCTTGAGCCGCTGCCGCTCGCCGCCGGACAGCGTGGTGAGCGGCTGGCCGAGGGTGAGGTAGCCGAGCCCCACGTCGGCCAGATGGGTCAGCACCTTGTGCGCAGCCGGCGTGCGCGCGTCACCGGCGCCGAAGAACTCCTCGGCCTCGGCCACCGACATGGCCAGCACCTCGCTGATGTCCCGCCCACCCAGGCGGTACTCCAGCACCGAGGCCTGGAACCGCCGGCCCTCGCACTCCTCGCAGGGGGTGGCGACGGCGGCCATCGTCGCCAGGTCGGTGTACACCACCCCGGCCCCCTTGCACGTGGGGCAGGCACCCTCCGAGTTGGCGCTGAACAGGGCCGGCTTCACCCCGTTGGCCTTGGCGAAGGCCTTGCGGATCGGGTCCAGCAGCCCGGTGTAGGTCGCCGGGTTGCTCCGGCGGGAGCCGCGGATCGGGGTCTGGTCGACCGTCACGACCCCGTCCCGGCCGGACACCGACCCCGAGATCAGCGAGCTCTTGCCCGACCCCGCCACGCCGGTCAGCACCACCAGCACGCCGAGCGGGATGTCGACGTCGACGTCGCGCAGGTTGTGGGTGCTCGCACCGCGCACCTCCAGCGCACCCGACGGCGTGCGGACGGCGGGCTTCACCGAGACCCGGTCGTCGAGGTGCCGGCCGGTGAGGGTGCCGCTGGCCCGCAGCCCGTCGACCGTGCCCTCGAAGCAGATCGTGCCGCCGGCCGCCCCGGCGCCGGGGCCGAGGTCGACGACGTGGTCGGCGATCGCGATCGTCTCCGGCTTGTGCTCGACGACGAGCACGGTGTTGCCCTTGTCGCGCAACCGCAGCAGCAGGTCGTTCATCCGCCCGATGTCGTGCGGGTGCAGGCCGATCGTCGGCTCGTCGAAGACGTAGGTGACGTCGGTGAGCGAGGAGCCGAGGTGGCGGATCATCTTGGTGCGCTGCGCCTCGCCGCCGGACAGCGTGCCCGCCGGCCGGTCGAGGCTGAGGTAGCCCAGCCCGATCTCCACGAACGCGTCGAGGGTCTCCTCCAGCCCGCCCAGCAGCGGCGCCACCGACGGCTCGTCGATCCCGCGGACCCACTCGGCCAGGTCGCTGATCTGCATCGCACAGGCCTCGGCGATGTTGGTGCCCCGGATGCGTGCGGAGCGGGCCTCCGCGCTGAGCCGGGTGCCGTCGCAGTCCGGGCAGGTGGTGAAGACGACCGCGCGGTCCACGAACGCCCGCACGTGCGGCTGCATCGCCTCCCGGTCCTTGCTGAGCATCGACTTCTGGATCTTCGGGATCAGTCCCTCGTAGGTCAGGTTGATCCCGTCGACCTTGATCTTGGTGGGTTCCCGGTGCAGCAGGTCGTGCAGCTCGGCGTCGGTGAAGTCGCGGATCGGCTTGTCCGGGTCGAAGAACCCGGAGCCGCTGTAGATGCGCCCGTACCAGCCGTCGGCGCTGTAGCCGGGGACGGTGAACGGGCCCTCGTTGAGCGACTTGCTGTCGTCGTAGAGCTGGGTGACGTCGATGTCGGTGACCCGGCCCATCCCCTCGCAGCGCGGGCACATGCCGCCGGTGATGCTGAACTCGCGGCGCTCCTTGACGGTCCTGCCGCCCTGCTCGAAGGTGACCGCGCCGGCGCCGCTGATCGAGGCGACGTTGAAGGAGAAGGCCTGCGGCGAGCCGATGTGCGGCTCGCCCAGCCGGCTGAACAGGATGCGCAGCATCGCGTTGGCGTCGGTGGCGGTGCCGACCGTGGAGCGGGGGTTGGCGCCCATCCGCTCCTGGTCGACGATGATCGCCGTCGTCAGTCCGTCGAGCAGATCGACGTCCGGCCGGGCCAGCGACGGCATGAAGCCCTGGACGAAGGCGCTGTAGGTCTCGTTGATCAGCCGCTGCGACTCCGCGGCGATCGTGCCGAACACCAGCGAGCTCTTGCCCGACCCGGAGACGCCGGTGAACACCGTCAGCCGGCGCTTCGGGATCTCGACGCTGACGTCCTTGAGGTTGTTCTGCCGCGCGCCGATCACCCGGATCAGGTCGTGCCGGTCGGCCGCGTGCGGCTCGCGGGACGGCGCGTCGGTCCTGGTGGCCGTGCTCATCGCACTCTCCCTCCGCCCGGCTGGGCCCGGCTGCTCACCGCAGCTGCTGGATCCGGATCAGGTTGCCCGCGGGGTCGCGGACCGCGCAGTCACGCAGACCATAGGGCTGATCGGTCGGCTCCTGGACCACCTCGACGCCGCTGCCGGCCAGCGCCGCGAACGTCCCGTCCAGGTCCGGGGTGGCCAGGTTGACGCCGAAGAAGCTGCCCTTGGCCAGCAGCTCCTCGATCGTGCGGCGCTCGGCGTCGGTGAGGCCGGGCCCGGCGGCCGGCGGGTGCAGCACGATCGCCGTGTCGGGCTGACCGGGCGGGCCCACGGTGATCCAGCGCATCCCCTCGTACCCGACGTCGAGGCGGACGTCGAACCCGAGGACGTCGCGCCAGAACCGCAGGGAGGCGTCCGGATCGCTGTGCGGCAGGAAGCTGGAGTGGATGGTGAGGTCCATGTCCCTGGCGTCCTTGCTGTCCCTGGCGTCCATGCCGGTCACGCTAGGGACGGCACGGGTGCCGGTGCTTCTCGATTCCTGACCGGTCTGGTCACCTGCCGGGCCACGCACGGCGACATGCCCGCCGTCGCCCCCGCCGCCTCCCGCCGGTAGACGCTGGGCGGCACGCCGACCAGCTCGGTGAAGCGGGTGCTGAAGGTGCCCAGCGACGAGCAGCCCACCGCGAAGCACACCTCGGTGACGCTCAGGTCGCCCCGGCGCAGCAGCGCCATCGCGCGTTCGATGCGCCGGGTCATCAGGTAGGCGTGGGGCGGCTCGCCGTAGGCGGCCCGGAACGCCCGGCTCAGGTGGCCGGCGGACATGTGCGCGCCCCGGGCGAGCGCCTCGACGTCCAGGGGACGGGCGTGCTCCCGGTCGATCCGGTCGCGGACCCGGCGCAGCCGCGCGAGGTCGCTCAGGCGCTGGTCTGCGGCGGATGAGCTGCTCACCGGCCGGATCCTGCCGTACCCAGTGGACCGGTGGCGTGCTCGACGCCGCGCCCGTCGCCGGACCACGTGGGAGGCTGAGGTGCATGCCCCGGCCGCTGCGCTCGGTTGACGCGGTGCGATCGCTGTTCCAGCCGATCGTCGACCTGCACGACGGTGCGCTGGTGGCCGTGGAGGCGCTGTCGCGCGGCGAGGCCGCGCCCCTGGAGTCACCGACCCGCCTGTTCGCCGCCGCCGCGGCCGCCGGGACGACCGCGGCGCTCGACCGCGCCTGCCTGCGCGCCGCGCTGGCCGGGGTGGCCGACGTCCCCGAGCCCACGACGCTGTTCGTGAACATCGAGCCGGCGACCCTGGCGACCCTCTCCGCGGACGACCTGGCCGAGCTCGCCGAGCGCACCCCGGCGCTGGTGCAGATCGTGCTCGAGGTGACCGAACGCGACCTGCTGGAACGCCCGGCGGACCTCGTCCGCGGGGTGCGGCGGGCCCGGGACATCGGCTGGCGGGTGGCGCTGGACGACGTCGGCGCCGAGCCGGCCGGGCTGGCGCTGGTGTCCTTCCTGCGACCGGACGTGATCAAGCTCGACCTGGCCCTGGTGCGGGGGCACACCACGCTGCAGGTGGCCGGGGTGGTCAACGCCGTCCGGGCCGAGGCGGAACGCTCCGGCGCCGTCGTCCTGGCCGAGGGGATCGAGACCGAGCAGCACCTCGAGCGGGCCCTGGCACTGGGTGCCCGGCTGGGGCAGGGCTGGATGTTCGGCCGCCCCGAGCCGCGGCTGCCGACCGGCATGCGGGCGGTGCGCTTCCGGCCGCGGAGCCCCCGGGTGGTGGCGTCGGCGGAGGGGGCGGCGGCGGAGGGGGCGGCGGTCACGCCGTACACGGTCCTCGCCACGGCGACGGCGCCCCAGCGCACCAGCGTGCCGCTGCTGGCGTCGATGACCCGCCAGCTCGAACGGCAGGCCCTGCTGCTGGACGAGCAGACCGTGGTCCTGGCGAACTTCCAGCACGCGGCGTCGCTGAACGCGCGCACGCGCCGCCGGTACGAGACGCTCGGCAGCGTCACCGCCCTGACCGCGGTGACCGGCGTCGGCATGCCCGCCGAGCCGGTCCCGGGAGTCGTGGGCACTGCGCTGGAGCCCGACGACCCGCTGGCCGCCGAGTGGGTCGTGACGATCGTCAGCCCGCACTTCGCCGCCGCGCTCGCCGCGCGCGAGGTGCCGCCGGGGGTCCGCGGGTCCGGGGGGCCGGCCGAGGCCACGGAGCGGCGGCTGGACTACGCGCTGACCTACGACCGACAGCGGGTGCTCGACGCGGCCGGCCTCGTGCTGGACAGGGTGCGGCCCATGACCACCGGCCCGGCCCAGGTGCTGGTGACCGAGCACCGCGCCGACACCGAGGTCCTCCGGGTGGCCGAGGACGAGCTGCCCGACCTGATGCTGCGGGCCGTCGCCGTCGCGAGCAACGGCATCGTCATCGCCGACGCGCGGCTGCCCGACCTGCCCCTGGTCTACGTGAACGCCGCGTTCCTGCGCATCACCGGGTACACCGAAGCGGAGGTCCTGGGCCGCAACTGCCGCTTCCTCCAGGGCCCGGACACCGACGCCAGCCAGGTCCAGCCGATCCGCCGGCGGCTCCTCGCCGGCCGTGACGTGCACGCGGTGCTGCTCAACCACCGGCGCGACGGCTCCCCGTTCTGGAACGAGGTCCGGGTCAGCGCCGTCTGGAACGGCGGGGAGATCACCCATTACATCGGCAGCCAGCTCGACGTGACCGCCCGCGTCGAACGGGAACGGCGGACGACGTACCTCGCGCACCACGACGAGCTGACCGGCCTCCCCAACCGGGCGCACGTGCTGGAGCACCTGGACCTCGAGCTGCGCCGGGCCCGGCGGAGCGGGAGCACCGTCGCCGTCGTGCTGATCGACCTCAACGGGTTCAAGGCCATCAACGACCGCTTCGGCCACGCCGTCGGCGACGCGGCGCTCGTCGGGGCGGCGAACCGGCTGCGCGGGGCGCTCCGCGCCGGCGACCTGCTCGGACGGCTCGGCGGGGACGAGTTCCTCGCCGTCCTCGCCGGCCTGCCCCCGACCGACGGCGTGCCGCCGGGTCTCCGGGGCACGGTCACCGCCGAGGAGACCGTCCGCCGCGTGCAGCAGCACCTGCACGCCGCGCTCGGCCGCCCGCTCGAGCTGGCCGGCGTCACCGTCCGGCTGACCGCCAGCTCGGGGGCCGCGCTCTTCCCCCGGGACGCCGACGACGCCGCGACGCTGATCGCCCGGGCGGACGCGGTGATGTACCTGGGCAAGCCCCGGACCGCCTGACCGAGAGGAACCCCGTGACCGAGACCATCGCCGGCGTCGCCGTCCCCGACTCCACCCTGACCAGGGAGGCCACGGAGCTGGTCCGCGACGCCACCGACGACCTGCTCTTCCACCACTCCCGCCGGGTCTTCCTCTTCGGCTCGCTCCAGGGCCGGCGGCTGGGCCTGAGCGCCGACCCGGAGCTGCTCTACGTCGGCGCGATGTTCCACGACCTGGGCCTGACCGAGCGCCACCGCCGCGACGACCAGCGGTTCGAGCTCGACGGCGCGGACGAGGCGCGGGCGTTCCTGCAGGCGCACGACGTGCCCGAGCCGCGGGTGCGGCTGGTCTGGGAGGCGATCGCGCTGCACACCACGCCCGAGGTGCCCTGGCGGCTGGAGCCGGAGATCGCCCTGGTCACTGCCGGCGTGGAGACCGACGTCCTGGGCATCGGCTACCGCGACCTCCCACCCGCCGACGTCGCCGCGGTGACCGCCGCCCATCCCCGTCCCGGGTTCAAGACGGCGATCGTCGATGCCTTCGCCGACGGCTTCCGCCACCGCCCCGACACCACGTTCGGCACGGTCAACGGCGACGTCCTGGAGCACCGGGTGCCCGGCTACCGGCACGTCGACTTCGTGGAGGTCATCGAGAACTCGCCCTGGCCGGAGTGACCGGCGCGCCGGAGGACGCCAGGAGCTGGTGCGGACGGCGGGGCACTGGGGCGCCCGGGTCATCGCCACGCAGCGGCCGACCGCGCCCGACGCCGCCACCGGTGCTGCGGACCGCTCGCCCGCGCGACCGCTGACCGGCCGCACCGGGGGCAGCGGACCCCTCGGCCCGCGCCCCCGGCCGGACGGGTCAGCCGTTGTACGGGATGACCACGTCGAGGACCCAGGTCACCCCGAAGCGGTCGGTGACCATGCCGTAGAGCGGGGCGTGGCCCGCCGGGCCCAGCGACGCCCGCACGGTGCCGCCCTCTGCCAGCCCGTGCCAGTACCGGGTGATCTCCTCGGCGTCGTCGCCGCGCACCGAGACGTGGACGGCGTCGGTGCCGGCGTCGTACGGCCGGTTCGGCGGGACGTCGAACGCCATGACCGAGAAGCCGCCGGGCGACTGCACGCCGCCCCACTTCAGCTGGTCGGGCACGGCCCCGTCGGCGGCGTCCCGCTCGTCGCCGCCCTGGGCGAACGTGAACGCCATGACCTCCCCACCGAAGACGGTGGCGTAGTGCTCCAGTGCCTCGCGGGCCTGGCCGCGGAAGTTCAGGTGGGTGGTCGTGGTGACGCTCATGTCGGGCTCCTCGCCTCTGGGTCCTGCCCACCGGCGCTGCTCGCCGGCGGTGTGCAGCCACTCTGGCGAGGAAAGCGGACAGGTTCTGTCCTCTACCCGGGGCATCATCGGCGACGTGAACGGAACCTCCTCCCGGCTGCTGGCGCTGCTGTCGCTGCTGCAGGCGCGCCGGGACTGGCCCGGCGCCGTGCTCGCCGAGCGGCTCGGGGTCACCCCGCGCACCGTGCGCCGCGACGTGGACCGGCTCCGGGAGCTCGGCTACCCGGTGCAGGCGGTCAAGGGCCCCGACGGCGGGTACCGCCTCGCGGCCGGCGCGCAGCTGCCGCCGTTGCTGTTCGACGACGACCAGGCGGTCGCCCTCGCCGTCGCGCTGCGGGTCGCCGCGGCCAGCGGAGCGGGGATCACCGAGGCGGCGGCCCGCGCCCTGGCCACCGTGCGCCAGGTGATGCCGGCCCGGCTGCGGCACCGGGTCGACGCCGTCCAGGTCACGCCTGTTCCCGCCGACGGCGACCAGCTCGACCCGGCGGTGCTGGTGGCGCTCACCACCGCGATCCGTGCGCGGGAGGTGCTGCGCTTCGACCACGCCGCCGCCTCCTCCGGGGACGACCCGGCGCAGCCCCCACCCCTGCGGCGGGTGGAGCCGCACCACCTGGTCAGCCGGGCCGGGCGGTGGTACCTCGTCGGCTGGGACCTCGACCGCGCCGACTGGCGGACCTTCCGCGCGGACCGGATCAGCCCGCGCACCCCCACCGGTCCGCGCTTCACCCCCCCGCGGCCTACCCGGTGACGACGTCGCGGCCTTCGTCGACGCCCGGTTCCGGGGCTCGACCGGCGCCGCCGGGTGGCCCTGCACCGGCGTGGTCGAGCTGGAGCTGCCGGCCACGGAGGTGGCGCCGTTCGCGCTCGACGGGACGGTGGAGCCGCTCGGCCCCGGGCGCTGCCGGCTGACCCTGGGCGCCTGGTCCTGGGTCGGGCTGGCCGCGACGCTCGGCCGGTTCGACACCGGGGGTCCGCGTCGTCGGCCCACCGCAGCTGCGCGACGCCTGCGCCACGCTCGCCGCCCGCTACGCCGCCGCGGCGGAGGGCTGACCACGGGGCCGTGGCACCCCGTCAGCGGACGGCGAGGTCCTCGGCCAGTGCCCGCAGCGTCGCGGCAGGCAGCAGCGCGGCCCGCGCCATGCCCAGCAACCCCATGGTCGGCGGGATCGTGAGCAGCTCCGTCTGGGTGAGCTCGGGGGCGTGCCGCTCCACCACCGCCCGCGCCCGGTCGTCCTGCAGCAGCCGGGGCAGCGGCTCGGTCAGCAGGTCGGCGGCGGGCAGGTCGGCCAGCGGCGGCAGCGGCTCGGCAGTGGCGGCAGCCCGGTCGGCCTGCGCCCGCACCAGCAGGTGCTCGGCGCCGATCTCGCCGTCGAACGGGATGCCCAGCCGCTGGAACTGGCTGGCCGGTGCGTCGTTCTCGTGCATCAGTCGGGCCAGCAGCCGCAGCATCCGGAGCTCGACGTCGTCGTCCTGCAAGGGGTGCTGCTGGCCGGGGTCCGCCGCCAGGTCGAACAGCAGCGTCCCGTGCAGCCAGGGGTTGTTCCGGGCCGGGCCGGCCGGGATGCGCATGGTCCGCAGGCCCTTGGTGAACGAGAACGGCTCGGCCGGCTCCCAGGCGGCGAGCTCCCCCACCCCGAACCGGCTGCGCATGTGGTTGGGCATCAGGGTGTGCTCGTCCAGCGGGGCGTTGGCGGCCTCGGCCGGCGCCCGCATGTAGACGTACCGGCCGTCGGTGACGTTGACGTGGCCCCCGTGCGCCCCGAAGAGCGCACCCTCGCGGGCCAGGCGGCCTGCGGCCAGCGCATCGGCCAGGTCCCGGCCCTGCATGTCCGGTGTCGGCTCGAGGCCGAAGAAGCGGAGCAGCGTCGGCGCCAGGTCGATCGTCTGGGCCAGCGCCCCGCAGCGCGTGCCCCGCTCACCGGTGCGCGGGTCCCAGAGGAAGAAGGGCAGGCGGACCAGCTCGTTGAACCACGGCATCGCCGACTTGGCCCACCAGCCCCGCTCGCCGAGCAGGAAGCCGTGATCGGTGTTGACGATCAGCATGGTGTCGGCCCACATGTCGTGGCCGTCCATGAAGTCCAGCAGCCGTCCGAGCGACGCGTCGCACATCGAGACCAGCGCCGCGTACTCGTACCGTGCGTGCTCGACCTGGTCGGCGGGCTCGGTCACCTTCTGGTAGCCGGGCCAGTCGAACTCCGGGCCGTCGTAGTCGTGCGCGTAGCGCTTCTTGTAGTCCTCGTGCGTGAAGAACGGCTCGTGCGGGTCGAACAGCTCCAGCTGCAGCAACCAGTTGTCCGCGTCGGCGTTGGTCTCCAGGAAGTGGATCCCGGCATCGACCGTGCGGGTCTGGTTGTGATCGGCCTCGGTCGGCATGTAGCTGCGGTTGATGACGTCCTGCCGACGCATCGCCTGGAAGAACGGCGGGCCGGGGTAGCTGACCACCGGGTCGGTGGGCCGCGGGACGACACCCTTCCACGGGTCGCCCTCCTGGCCGCGGAAGAACTCCCAGGTCGAGTAGCGGGTGTGGTAGTCGCCGCCGCCGTCCTCGAAGTAGTGCTGGTGGTCGGTGGCGAGGTGGGTGTGCACGCCGGCCTGCTTCAGCAGTTCCGGCATCGAGTCGTCGAACGGCTCGAGCGGCCCCCAGCTGCGGTGCAGGAAGTTGTACCGGCCGGTGTGCATCTCCCGGCGGGCCGGCATGCAGGGCATCGACCCGGCGTAGAAGCTGTCGAACGTCACCGTGCGCTCCGCCAGCCGGGCGAAGTTGGGGGCGTCGACGAACGTGTCGCCGTAGGGCGGCAGCATGTGCCGGTTCAGGCTGTCGAACATCAGGACGATGGCCTTCATGCGTGCTCCTCGGGGAGGTCGGCTGCGGGACGTTCAGGTCGGGCGGCGGTGCTGAGGGCCTGCTGGAGTCGACGCTCGACCTCGTACAGCGGCCCAGGGTGGCTGTCCTGGTCGAACACCATGCCGATCCGGCCGTCGGTCCACCGGGCCCAGCCGGGGTCACCGTCCCGGACGAACCGGACCCACGCGCCGTGCATGGCGTCGGCCAGCGGCTGCGGTGGGTTCTGCCCCAGTGCCGCCGGCACTCCCACGGCGTCGAGCAGGTCCCAGGCGAAGGGGATCTCCGCGCAGTGCACGGCCAGCCCCAGCGGCGTCCCGGACCAGCGGAAGTCGTAGAGCCAGGTGCGGTCCGCCGGGCCGCCGCGGGTGGCCCGCGCCTCGGCCCAACGCAACAGGGGCAACCGGAACGTCGTCTCCGTGCGCAGCTGCGCGAGCCGGTGCGCCGGCTCGGTCAACTCCGGGTTCCCGCGGAGCAGGTCCTCGGCAGCGGCAGCCGGCAGCCCCGCCTGCACGAGGACGGCGTGCACGTCCTCGCCCGCCAGGGCGTCGCGGGCGCGGGTCAGCACCATCGTGAACTCGTGCGCGGTGCTGCCGGCCAGCAGCCGCTTGTCCGCACCCACCCCCTGTGCCAGGGCCTGCTCCACCGGTTGGGGGACCAGGTCACCGTCCACGACCGGCCCGAAGGCCAACCCGTCGTCACTGGGGAAGAGGCTCGTGCGCGCGAACGCGACCGGGTCCACCGGCCCCGACTGCGGGCGGAACCCGAAGGGCGCCTGGACGTCGAGCACCTCGTCCTCGCTCAGCCGGGACCAACCGGCGCGCGTGGGAGCCACCCCGGCGGCCGCCGCCATCCTCCGTCCGATCTGCTCGCACGCGGCCGCGTCCTGCGTGCGGTCCGCGCCCGACTGGCTGATGACCGCACGGAACAGGTGCTGTGCCCGCGGGACGGCCAGCAGTGACATGACGGAGCTGCCGCCCGCGGACTGCCCGGCGATGGTGACCGCTGCCGGGTCTCCCCCGAACGCGGCGATGTTCTCCTGCACCCACTCCAGCGCCGCGATCTGGTCGAGGAGACCACGGTTCAGTGGCGCGTCCTCGATCCACCCGTACCCGTCGAAGCCCAGCCGGTAGGAGAGCGAGACCACCACGACGCCGTCCCGGTTGAACGCGGAGCCGTCGTACCAGGGGCTCGCCGACACCCCGGAGACGAATCCCCCACCGTGGATCCAGACGAGGACGGGCAGCCGCGCTCCGGGCTCTCCGGGCGCCGGTGTGAAGACGTTCAGGCTCAGGGTGTCGTCCCCGGGCACCGACCGTTCCGGGACCATGGTGACCGCTCGGAACGGGCGCCGCTGTGGCGTCGGCCCGATCTCGGTAGCCGCCCGCTCCCCGTCCCACGGCGCCACGGGCACCGGTGCGGCGAAGCGGAGCGGCCCGACCGGCGGCTGCGCGTACGGGATGCCCAGGAACGCTGCGCCGGTGTCGCGCTGGACCCCGACGACGGTGCCCGAGGTGGTCGCGACCCTGGGCGCGCTGTCCGCGCTCACGAGAGGGCCAGCCGCGCGCGGACGTCGCCCAGGCCGCGGGCGAGCACGAGTTGACCGGCCGCGGGCAGCAGGTCCCAGTCCCCCGTGGCAACGTCCCACCGGCGCCACATCCGCAGGTCGGTCGGCACCTCCACGGTCCGGCTCTCCCCCGGTTCGACGATCACCGCCTGCCAGCCGGCCAGCCGGACCGGTTGCTCGGGGTCGGCCGGCTGCAGGTAGACCTGCACCACCTCCCGGCTCCGCCGCAGACCGGTGTTGGTCACGGTGACCGCGACGCCGGGGCGCTCGGCGCCGGCCACCAGCCGCGCGTCCGAGTACTCCCAGTCCCCGTAGCCCAGGCCGTGCCCGAACCAGAACAGCGGCACCGGCGCCCGGCCGGCGGCGTGCCCGCGGTGGCCCAGGAAGGCTCCCTCGGCGTAGACCAGCCGGCCGTCGACCGGCGTCACCGACCAGGCCGGGGCTGCGCCGTCCGCGACCGGCCAGGTGGAGACCAGCCGGCCGGCGGGCTCGCGGTCGCCCAGCAGCACCGCGGCGACCGCGTGGCCGGCCTCCTGCCCGGGCAGCCCGGCGACGAGCACGGCGTCCACCTCCTCGATCCACGGCATCAGCACGGGGGTCGCGGAGTTGACCACGACCACGGTGCGCCGGGCCGCGGCAGCCACCGCCCGGACCAGGGCGTCCTGCTCGCCGGGCAGCGCGAGGGTCGACTTGTCGACCGACTCGGTCTCCTGCTCCTCGGTCATCCCGACGACGACCACGGCGACGTCGGCCCCCCGGGCGGCGTCCGCCGCCTCGCGGAGCACCACGTCGCGGTCGCGCGGCGCGGGGCCGGCGACCAGGCCGAACAGCCCGGCTCCCGCCATCCGCCCCGGTCGGCCCAGCCCGCTGGCCGTGCGCAGGTCGACGGTGGCCTCGACCAGCGCGCCGTCGGGCACCTCGGCCAGGACGGTGCCCGACGGCGGCCGGAGGATCGCTTCGCCGGCGTCCTCCGTCGACAGCCGGAGCTGGAAGCCCCCGACCGGGGTGCCGGCCACGGCGAACCGCCAGTTGCCGACCCCGAGGGCGCCGAGCTGCATCTCGCCACCGTGCGGGACCACCGCCCGGAAACGGGCCTCGGTCACCGGCGCCGGCAGGTCGTCGTCGACACCGATCATGCTGGTGGCCGTCCGCTCGTGCCGCTCCTCGATCAGCTCGCCGTCGGCACCCAGCAGCAGCAGGTGCACGCCGCTCTCGCCGCTGGTCGGGTCGAGCACCGTCCCGGCCCGGGCCGCCACTGCCCGGCTGCGCACCTCGACACCGTCGAGGACGTTCACCGCGGACCCCAGCGACGAGGTGAGCCCGTCGGCGATGCTCACCTGGTGCACCGCCCTCACCTGGGCTGATCCGCCGCCCATGCAGACGGTGTCGATCGCGTGCCGTCCGATGAGCGCCACCGTGGTCCCACGCTCGAGGGGCAGGGTGGCCCGCTCGTTGCGGACCAGGGTCATGCCCTGGGCCGCCAGCCGGGTGAGCTGCTCGCGGCGCAGGTCGCTGTCCGGCCGGGGCAGCTCGGCGACCACCGGCCGGGGCGCCCCCAGGGCCTTCACGCGCTCGGCCAGCAGCAGCAGCCGGTGCAGGTGCTCGTCGACGATCCGCTCCGCCACCTCTCCCGCCGAGACCGCTGCCACCAGGGCATCACCCCACGGCCCGACCGGTCCGGGCATGACCAGGTCCAGCCCGCCGTTGGCCGAGGCCGCGGTGCTCCGGGTGGCGAACCAGTCGGAGACGACCAGCCCGTCGTAGGCCCACTCCCCCTTGACGACGCCGTTCAGCAGCCCGTCGTGCTCGGTCGCGGACACCCCGTTCACCCGGTTGTAGGCAGCCATGACCGACCACGGCTGGGCGTCGGCGACGGCCATCTCGAACGGCAGCAGGTAGACCTCGCGCAGCGTGGCCTCGTCCACCACGCTGTCCACCGAGTGCCGTTCGGTCTCGGACTCGTTGGCGACGACGTGCTTCAGGCAGGCCCCGATGCCCTGCTCCTGCAGGCCCCGCACATAGGCGGTGGCCAGCCGGCCGGAGAGGTAGGGGTCCTCCGAGAACGCCTCGAAGAGGCGGCCGCCCAGCAGGCTCCGGTGCAGGTTGATCGTCGGGCCGAGCACCACGTGGACGTCCTGCGCCCGGGCCTCCTCGGCGAGCAGCCGCCCGGTCTCGTGCAGCACCTCGTCGCTCCACGCCGAGGCGAGCAGCGACGCGTTCGGGAAGAGCGTCACCGGGGGCCCGCTGGTGAAGGTCAGCCCGCGCACCCCGGTCGGCCCGTCGGACAGGTGGATCTCGGCGAGGCCGATGTCCTCCTCGGCGTGCAGGCCGTACATCGTGCTGCCGGTGAGCAGCCGCACCTTGGCCTTGAGGTCGAGCCGGGCGATCAGGGCATGCAGATCCGGGCGGGGCATCGGAGTGCTTCTCTCTGGCGTCGTTGCGAGGGTCACGGAGCCGGGGCGGCCGCTCAGTCGAGCTCGTCGTCGCGCTGGGCGAACATCCGCGCCATGCGGACCCGGCGCTCCGGCGTCCAGGACTGCTCCGAGGCGTGCCAGGAGACCGGGGTCGCGCCCACGGCCGTGGCCAGCTGCTGCTCGAGGTCGTCGGCCAGGTGCGCACGTCCGGTCGCGCGGAGGTGCTCGGCGTACATGACCGGGTCGTTGTAGTACGTCGGCCCCACCTGCAGCGTGGTCTGCATCGGATCCGGCAGCGCGCCGGGCCGGCCGGCGTAGGTGTGCCACCACTCGGCCAGGTGGGTGCGCATCGTCCCCGCCAGCTCCGGCTGCTCCTCGACCAGGTTGCGGGTCAGGTGCGGGTCGGTGGTGACGTCGTAGAGCTGCTCCCAGTCCACCTTCATGCAGCCCGGGTGGTACGTGCGGATGTACATGTGGTCGCGGGTGCGCACCGCGCGCTGGTAGGTGTGCGCCCCCTGGCCGAGCACCAGGTACTCCCGCGAACCGATCTCCTCCCCCCGCACCGCACCGGCGAAGGAGGTGCCCTGCCAGCCAGAGGGGATCGGGACGCCGAGCAGGTCGCACAGCGTGGGAGCCAGGTCGATGTTGTAGAGCAGGCTGTCGCAGTGCCGGGCCGACTCGGGCAGGTCGTCGGTGACGCCGGGCCAGTAGACGACCAGGGGCAGGCGCAGCACCGCCTCGTTGGCGTGGCCGTGCTCGCCGTAGGACCCGTTCTCGCCGAAGGACTCGCCGTGGTCGGCGCTGACGATGATCGCCGTCTCGTCGGCGATGCCGAGCTCGTCCAGCGTCGCCAGCAGCTCCCCGAACAGCTGGTCCCAGTACATGATCGTGCCGTCGAAGCCGTTGATCAGGTGCTCGAAGTCCGCCCGGGTGCGGATCTGGTCCGGTGCGTTGTGCGGCGTGGGCGACTTCTGCGGGACGACGCTGTAGTGCAGGTCGACCGCGCTGCGCGGGCCGTAGACCTCCTGGTGGCCGTCGATCGCAGCCTGGTCCGGCCAGGCCGGCGGCGGGCCCGAGGCGGCGGCCTTCTCCGTCCAGCCGGGCTCGGTGAGGTAGGGGGTGTGCGGCTCCCAGTAGGTCAGGTGCAGGTACCAGTCGTCCTCGTCGGCGTGGCGGCGGATCCAGTCCAGCCCCACCCGGTTGATCGCGCTGCCGTCCTCGTCGTTGATCTCGTTGGTGGCGCGGATCGACTCCCGGAAGTTGCCGAGGAAGTGGTACGCCCGGTGGCGCTCGGCGAACATCGAGACCGCCGCGGTGTACCAGCCGTGGTCACCGAGCCGCTGGCCCAGCAGCGGGCGTTCGGGGTGCGGCCGGTGGCCGGAGTCCAGCCGGTACCGGGCGGCCTCCCCGAAGTGCCCGATGACCCCGTTGCTGATGCCGAACTGGCCGCTGGTCAGCGCCGTACGCGAGGGCAGGCACGGGGAGTCCGAGCAGTAGTAGCGGTCGAAGGTGACCCCTCGGTCGGCCAGCGCCTGCAGGTTGGGCGTGGTGGGCCGGGCGTAGCCGTAGGGGGTGGTGTGGTCGGCGCGCAGGGTGTCGACGTCGATGTAGATGATGCGCATGGGTCGCCTCCGGGACGGTTCGGTTCGGACACTGGGGCTTCGGGCGACGCGCCGGCTCAGCCGGCGTCGCGGGCGCAGCGGAAGCCGGTGTTCCCGCCGGCGCTGCCGAGCTCGTTGCGGGTACGGGCGGCCACCCGGTAGCGGTTGCAGTAGCTGTCGTGGCAGAGGTAGGAACCGCCGCGCATGACCTTGCCGGGGCCGGCCGCCGGCCCGGCCGGGTCGCGGACCCGGCCGGTCGGGTGGTCGGTCCCCCACCAGTCGGCGCACCACTCCCACACGTTGCCGGCGGTGTTGAACAGCCCGAAGTCATTGGGCGGGAAGGCGTGGACCGGGGCGGTGCCGGCGAAGCCGTCCTCGGCGGTGTTCTTCACCGGGAAGCGGCCCTGCCAGATGTTCGCCCGGTGCTCCCCGCCCGGGGTGAGCTCGTCCCCCCAGGGGTAGCGCCGCTGGTCGTGCCCACCCCGGGCCGCGTACTCCCACTCCGCCTCGGTCGGCAGCCGCTTGCCCGCCCAGGTGGCGTAGGCGACCGCGTCGTCCCAGGACACGTGGACCACCGGGTGGTCGCCTCGGTCGTCCAGCGAGCTGCCCGGCCCCTCCGGCCGGCGCCAGTCGGCGCCGGTGACCGCCGCCCACCACGGCGTGATGTCCGGGCGCGGGGAGATCCGGCGCAGCTCGCCGGGGAGGAAGCCGGCGAATACGTACGACCACCCGAACCGCTCGGCCTCGGTCACGTACCCGGTGGCCTCGACGAAGGTGGCGAACTCGTCGTTGCGGACGGCGTACCGGTCGATCAGGAAAGGGGACAGCTCGACCTCACGCACCGGCCCCTCCCCGTCGGAGGGGAAGCCGTCCGTGTCGGTCGTCCCCATCCGGAAGGCACCGCCGGGCAGGTGCACCATCGCCTCCTGCCCCACCACGGTGCCCGCCGGAGCGACCCCGGGGGCGGGACCCGGCGCCGGGCGGCCCGGGGGTGCGGAGTCCGCCCCCCGGGCCGGGGCGCAGCAGGAGCCGGTCACGCCGGCGCCCCCGCGCGGGACAGCTCCCCCGCGAAGTGGCAGGCGGCCAGCTGGCCGGTCGGGGTCGGCTCCAACGCCGGTGCCTGCTCGATGCAGATCGTGCGGTCGGGGTGCGCGAGCGGGCCGATCGGGCACCGGGTGCGGAACCGGCAGCCCGACGGAGGGTTCTTCGGGCTGGGCAGGTCCCCGCCCAGCACGATCCGCTCCCGGTCCCGCTCGGCGGTGTCCGGGACGGGCGAGGACGCCAGCAGCGCCGCGGTGTACGGGTGCTGGGGGTTGCTGTACACCGCCTCCGCGTCGCCCATCTCGACGAACGACCCGAGGTACATGACGACCACCCGGTCGGACAGGTGGCGGACCACCGACAGGTCGTGGGCGATGAACAGGTAACCCAGGTCGAACTCGTCGCGCAGCGACTCCAGCAGGTTGATGATCTGCGCCTGGATCGAGACGTCCAGGGCCGACACCGGCTCGTCCAGGATGAGCAACTTCGGCCGCGCCGCCAGCGCACGGGCGATGCCGACCCGCTGGCGCTGCCCGCCCGAGAAGGCGTGCGGGTAGCGGTCGAGGTGCCGCTCGTGCAGGCCGACCCGCTCGACCAGGACACGGGCCTCGTCTCCTCGCTCCGCGGTCGGCACCCCACGGACCGCGAGCGCCTCCTCCAGCGACTGGCGGATGGTGCGCCGGGGGTTGAGCGAGGCGTAGGGGTCCTGGAAGACGTACTGGACGGTCTCCCGCAGCGCTTGGGACCCGGCGCCCTCCTTGGACCCGACGACGTGCTCGCCGACCTGGATCGATCCGGAGGCAGCGGGGTTGATCCCGACGATGGTGCGGGCCAGCGTGGACTTCCCGCAGCCGGACTCACCGACCAGCCCCAGCGTCTCGCCGCTGGAGACCGTGAGGCTGACCCCTGCCACCGCGTAGACCGGTTCGTGCTTGCGGAACAGGCTGCGCTTGTCCCCCGCGACGTCGACCTTCAGGTCCTCGATCCGGAGCAGCGGCCTCGACTCGCTGTTCCGGGCCGACCCGGCTGCGTCGTCCGCCCTCAGCGGCGGGATCTCCGTCCCGCGCTGGGTGACGTGGCAGGCGGCCAGGTGTCGTTCACCTTCCCGCGGCAGCAGCTCGGGGACCCGCTCGGCGCAGACGTCCTCGGCCAGCCGGCAGCGCGGCTGGAACGGGCACCCCGGCGGCAGGTGCGCCGGGTCGGGCGGCGATCCGGGGATCGCCGGCAGCCGGCGGCCGGCGGACTGCTCGTCGATGCGCGGCATCGCGGCGAGCAGGTCGGCGGTGTAGGGCAGCTGCGGACGGCGGAAGATCGTCTCCACCGGCCCGCGTTCCATGACCCGCCCGCCGTACATGACGACGACGTCGTCGCACATCTCCGCGACCACGCCCATGTCGTGCGTGATCATGATGACCGCGATCCCGAGCTCGTCGCGCAACTGCCCCAGCAGCCGCAGGATCTGTGCCTGGATGGTGACGTCCAGGGCGGTGGTCGGTTCGTCGGCGATCAGCAGCGAGGGCTTGCTGGCCAGCGCGACGGCGATGACCACCCGCTGGCGCATGCCGCCGGAGAACTGGTGCGGGTACTCGTCCAACCGCCGGTCGACGTCGGGGATGCCGACCTGCCCCAGGAGCTCGCGGGCCCGGGCGCGGGCCTGCTTCTTGTCGGTGCCGTGCACGATGAGCGCCTCGGCGATCTGGTCGCCGACCGTCATCACCGGGTTCAGCGCCGACTGCGGGTCCTGGAAGACCATGGCGATCTCCTCACCCCGCAGCTCCCGCATCCGCTTGTCGTCCAGGGTCAGCAGGTCGGTGCCGCGGTAGTGGACCTCCCCTGCGGTGATCTGCCCCGGCGACCGCACCATCCGCAGGATCGACCGGGCGGTGACCGACTTGCCCGAGCCGGACTCCCCGACGATGCCGACGACCTGGCCGGGGCGCACCGAGAAGCTCACGTCGTTGACCGCCCGCACCACCCCTTCGGCGGTGCGGAACTCCGTGCGCAGACCGCGCACGTCGAGCAGGGCGTCGGTGCCGGGTGCGCCATCAGCTGGGGCCCCGACGGCGGGGGCGCCCACCGCGGTGGCGCCCGAGTGCTTGGAGGAGAGGGTCATCGCCGGTTCGCCACCTGGTTGAGAGCGTCGGACAGGAGGGTGAAGGCCAGCGCCAGCAGCAGCAGCATGACGCCCGGGCCGATGACGTAGGTCGGGAGCGTCTGCACGTACCGGGCACCGACGTTGAGCATCGCGCCCAGCGAGGGGTTCGGTGGGTTGATGCCCAGGCCGACGATGGACAGGCCGGCCTCGATGAAGATGGCGACCACCATGAACACCGACGCCTGGACCAGCAGCGGGTCGACCACGTTGGGCAGGATGTGCCGGGTCATCACCGTGGACCGCTTGACCCCGAGCACACGGGCGGCCATCACGTACTCCCGCTGCTCCTCGCTCAGCAGTCCGGCGCGGGCCATGCGGCCGAAGCCGGGCAGCCCGGCGACGACGATGGCCAGGAAGAGCGCCAGCCACCCGGTGCCGATGACCAGCACGATCATGATGCCGAGGATGAGCCCGGGGAAGCCGAGGATGATGTCCAGCACCCGCTGCGTCACCGACCCCAGCGTCTTGGACAGGTACCCGGACAGCCCCAGCGCCGTGCCGATCACCATGCTGACCGGCACCGCGGTGAGAATCAGCGAGAGGTCGGTCCGCAGGCCGTAGATGGTGCGGGTCAGGATGTCCCGGCCGAACTCGTCGGTGCCCAGCAGGTGGCTCCCCGAGGGCCCGGCCAGGGCGCCCCGGCCCTGCTGGTCGTACCCGCCGGGGAAGATGACCGGCGCCAGCACCGCCACCCCCACCAGCAGGATCAGCAGCACGGCGGCGGCGATCCCCTTCGGGGTGCGAAGCGCGCTGGCGTACCGCGACCATGCGCCGCCACCGGTGCGGCGCCGACGGCGCCCGGGGTGCGTGGTGGGGACCGGTCCCGAGCCGGGGTCCCCGGCGAGGTCGCCGGGTCCGTTGCTCGACGTGTCGATTGCCTTGGTCATGTCGATCAGCCCAATCGGACTCGGGGGTCGAGAGCGGCCAGCACGATCTCGGTGAGGAGCTGGCCGGCGACGGCGATGAAGACCGCGAAGACGATGAGCACCTGGACGACGGTGTAGTCGGCGGTCTGCGCCCCGGAGACCGCCAGTTGGCCCAGTCCGTTGCGGGCGAAGATCGCCTCGATCACCACCGCCCCGGCGAGCAGGTCACCGAACCGTGTGCCGATCGCCACCACCGCGGGGCCGAGGCTGTTGCGCAGCACGTGCCGCAGGCTGATCCGCCGCGGCGGCACGCCCTTGCTCACCGCCAGGTCGATGAACTCCTCCTGGCGGATCGCCAGCATCCGGGTCTGCACCAGCCGGGCCACCCCCGCCGACATCGGCAGGGCCAGGGCCAGCGCAGGGAGCACCAGGTACTGGATCCCGATGCCCGGGTCCTCCAGCAGCGAGACCTCACCGCTGGTGGGGAGCAGCCGGAAGGCGACGCCGAACAGCAGGATGAACAGCAGGCCGACCAGGAACGGCGGGGCGGCCAGCAGGCCGGTGTTGGTCCCCTCCACCAGCACCCGCGCCCACCGGGCACGGGCGGAACCGGCCAGCACCCCCAACCCGATGCCGAACACGATCAGGAACAGGCCCGACAGCAGGGCCAGCTCCAGCGTGCTGGCCAGCCGGTCGCCGATCAGCTCGGCCACCGGCCGGTTGAAGCGCAGGGACTCCCCCAGGTCACCGGTGAGGACACCGCCGATCCAGTCGAAGTACTGGCTGACCAGCGGGCGGTCCAACCCCAGCTCGGTACGGATCGCCGCGATGGTCTCCGCCGACGCGTCCGGGCCGGCGACGACCGCGGCGGGGTCGCCGGGCACCAGTCGTGGCAGGAGGAAGGCGATCACACTGGTGGCGACCAGCACCAGCGCGACCGACGGGATCCTCCTGATCAGGAAGCGGATCACGTCAGCAGACCCGACCCACGTCGGACCGACGGACGGCGGCGGTGCCCTGCGACGTCGGCTGCACGACGGCCGGCACGTCCCCTCGGCCACCTGGGGCCGGATGGCTCCGTCCGCCACCTGGACTGGTGGCGGCTGCGGGCTTGCTCACGAATGCACTCCTCATCGGGATCGGAAGACGTCCGGACCGCAGAGCGGTGGTCCTGGCCGGGTGCGCGCTGCCGGTGGCCACCGACGCAGGCGCCCACCCGGCCAGGACGGTCGCTCACTCGGTGAAGCAGGTCCTCGTCGGGATCCAGCCACCGATCGCCACGTCCACGTCCTGGACGTCGGCGGTCTGCACCGCGACACCCGACTGCGACACCAGCGGGTGCAGGAACGCCTGGTCGTTCATGTACTCGGTCAGCTCGCGCACCGCCTCGACGCTCTGCTCCTCGCTGCTGGCCTGGATGACCGCCTGGGCCAGCTCCTCGTACTCGGGGGTGCTGAACTGCCGGTGCGCCCCCTCCAGGCGGAGGTCGGCGTTGGTCTGCAGGAGGAAGGCCGGCGAACCGTTGATGCCGCGCAGCGACAGGTACGTGCCACCCGAGCCACTGGACAGGCGCTGCTGGTAGTCCGGCGGCGCCAGCGCGTTCAGCGTCGGGTTGAGGCCCACCTCGGTGAGGTTGTTGGCGATGATCTCGTACTCGGCCGCGAGGACCGGGATGTTGATGGTGGTGATGGGCACCTCCATGCCGGCGGCGCCGGCCTCCTCGATCATCTGCCGGGCGCGGTCCGGGTCGTACTCGTAGGCGTTGGCGAGGTCCTCGGGGTAGCTGGCCGAGCCCGGTGCCCAGTAGAGGCCGTCGGTCGAACCGAGACCGCCGAACACCTGCTCGTTGATCCGCTCACGGTCGATGGCGTATCCGATGGCCTGCCGGACGGTCTGGTCCTCGATGCCGTCCAGGACGATCGGGTACGTGCCGTAGACGGTGTCGAACAGCTCGAACTGGTCGTTGCCCTCGGTGATCGAGAGGGCGTCCTGCACGGTGAGCCCGTAGGAGATCTGCGTGCGGCCGGAGCGTGCGGCCGAGACCTGGGCGGTCGAGTCGGGGATGATCGTGATCTCGATGCGGTCCAGGTACGGCCCCTCGTCACCCCAGTAGTCGGCGAAGGGTGTCAGCGCCATGTCGGCGCCGGGCGTGTAGCTGTCCACCTGGTACGGACCCGTGCCGACGACCTGCGAGCCGTCGGCCAGGCCGTCGTAGGTCTCGGAGTCGACGATGGGGGTCAGCGCCAGCGTGCTGGCCAGGGTGTCGGTCAGCGGCGTGGTCGAGGTGATGGTGACCTCGTGCTCGCCGGTGGCCTCGACGGTCCAGTTCGCGAGGATCGACTTCACGTCGGAGACGGTCGCCGGCTCCATCGCCTTCTGGACGGTGAAGACCACGTCGTCGGCGGTGAACGGCCGGCCGGTGTGGAAGGTGACCCCTTCGCGCAGCTGGAGGACCGCCGACAGGCCGTCCTCGCTGATCTCCCAGTCGGTGGCCAGCGCCGGCGTGGGGTTGTCCAGGTCCGTGGTGTCCACGTTGATGAGCGGCTCGAAGACGCCGCGGACCCAGAGCAGGTTGGTCGCGCTCTGGGAGAGCACACGGCTGATCTCCGGGGGCGTGTTGGCGGCGGCGACGAGAGTGCCGCCCTGCTGGCAGGTGGCTTCCCCGTCGCCCGAGGCGGCCGCGTCGTCGGCCTGCTCGACCGCGGACTGGCAGCCGGCGGCCAGCAACGACGTCAGAGCCAGGGCGGCGACCCCGGTCCGGCGTGGACGGGTGCTGGTGGACTTGCGCATGGACAGACTCCTCACTGAGTTCTGGGCCCGGGTGTCGAGCGACGACTCCCCGGATGGCGCAGCGGGCACGGGTCCGACGTGACGGGAACCACGTGACGCAGCTAACTTACCGAGCATTCGGTAAGGGGCAAGAGGTCATCGACTTCTCACGCCGATGTCACCGAACCGTTATCTGAGGCGCGTCAGGTCGCCGGGACGGCGACGTCCTCGCTCGGCGCATGACCGAGCCGCCATGCGCGGACCCAGACCTCCGTACCGGCTGGCAGGTCCACCGGTCCGCTGTAGAGCCGCCAGTACCGGTTGTCCTGCTCCGGTGAGCCGATGGCGGCGGCGAGGAAGGCCGGCGGCGCCGGCTCGGTCGCAGGGTCGGTGGTCCACCCGATGGACGCACCGGGCGTGGCACAACTGACCTCGAGCCGCCCGTCGCGCACCACGACGTCCGGCGCCGCCGTGGGTCGCAGCTGCCCACCCGGGCGCCACTGCTCGATCAGCTCGTCCTCGGGTACCTGACCCAGGTCGCCGTACTCCTCGATCCAGCCGTCCAGTGCTGCCCGGAGCCGGTCGAGCACCTCCCGGTGCGCCGGGTCGCCGGCCAAGTTCACCGTCTCGTGCGGGTCCTCCTGCAGGTCGTACAGCTCCTCGGCGGGCTTGCTGGCCGC
This sequence comes from Modestobacter sp. SYSU DS0657, assembly GCF_054050925.1. Lineage (NCBI taxonomy): Bacteria > Bacillati > Actinomycetota > Actinomycetes > Geodermatophilales > Geodermatophilaceae > Modestobacter > Modestobacter sp. SYSU DS0657. The sequence continues at coordinate 39,641 of NZ_JBJHAG010000011.1, forward strand.
CACCACCGACCGCTGCAGCGGGGTGAGCACGTCGGGCACCTGCCCCGTGGCCAGCCGGTTGCCCTCCAGCGAGTGCAGCCGGCGGAACTCCGCCCAGGTGGCGAGGTGGTCGGGGTACTCGCAGTGCTGCATGCCGGAGCGGTCGGGGTGCAGGTTGCGGATGTAGCGGTACCGCGCGTCCCGGACGGTGCGGCAGGTGTCCTCCTGCACGTCCATCCGGTCGCGCCCGCCGAAGGCGTACTCGTTCTGGGTCAGGAAGGCGCCGGTCCGGTCGAGGAACGGCTTGGCCTGCATGTGCTCGGGCACCGGGATGCCGCAGACCTCCAGCATGGTGGGCGCCAGGTCCATCAGCTGGATCAGCTCGGTACGCCGCTGACCCGGAGCCAGGACACCTGGCCAGCGCACGATCAGCGGCTCGCGCAGCCCGCTCTCGTAGGACCAGCGCTTCCCCCGGGGCATGCCCAGCCCGTGCTCGCTCCAGAACACCACGACGGTGTTCTCCGCGAGCCCGTCCTCCTCCAGTTGGTCGAGGAAGTCCCCGGCCCACTGGTCCATCTCGGTGATCAGATCGGCGTAGCGCGCCCATGCCTGCCGGAACACCGGGGTGTCCGGGTGGTAAGGCGGCAGCGGCGCCTCGGCCGGGTCGTGCCGGTCCTCGGGCCGCACCCGGCTGGTCCGCGCCGCGAACGCGTCGTCGTCCAGGTAGATCTGCGACTCGTGGGTGATCATGCCCTGGAAGGTGGCGAAGAACGGGGTGTCGTCGGTCGGCCGGTTCCGCCAGTGCGCCGTCGTGCTGCACTCGTCGAACGCCGTGCCCGGCGTCTGCACCTGGAAGTCGGTGAACCAGTTGTTCGTCGTGTAGTAGCCGGCCGCCCGGAAGTACTCGGTGAACAGCTTCACCTCGGGCGGGGGCACCGCCTTGCTGCGCATGTGCATCGTGCCGATCGAGGTCGGGTGGCACCCGGTGTAGATGGCCGACCGGGACGGCGCGCACACCGGGGCGCTGGCGAACACGTTGTCGTAGACCACACCCTCGGCGGCCAGCCGGTCCAGCCGGGGTGTGACCGCGTACTCAGCACCCGGGTACACGCCCCGGTAGCAGCCCAGGTGGGGGTTGATGTCATGGGTGCTGATCCACAGCACGTTCGGTCGCTGCACTGCGATCGCCTCTTCCTCGTCGGGGCCGCGGACCGCCGGGCTCGAGAGCCGGCAGACGTGACGCAGGCAACTTACCGACCATTCGGTAAGGCGCCAAGGGGGCGCCCGGACCGGTCAGCGGAAGAGGACGAAGCCCAGCGCGAGCGCACCGACCAGCAGCCCCGAGCAGGCGAGCGCGGCGATCGGGACGCCGGCCTGGCGGACGCCGGTGAGGTCACCCCGGGTGGTCAGCGATTCGTGCACGACCCGGTAGCGGCGGCGCGCGGCCAGGGCGACGAGGACGGCCTGGACCAGCCCGACCGCCGCGACCACCAGCGCGAGGACGCCGAACACCGGCACGGCGAGCCGGCCGGCGCCGACGGCGCCGACCGCCATGGCCAGCGCGGTGCGCCGCCAGGCGAGCGCCGTGCGCTCGGCCTGGAGGCCGGCGTCGAACACCCGGCCCGAGGCCCGGGTCACCGGAGGACGAGCCCGATCAGCACGAGCAGTCCCGCCACGGTGACGCCCACCGCGGTGAGCAGCCCCAGTCGCGGGGACGGCAGCGGCCTCGACTGCCGCAGCGCCCGCTCGGTCGCCACCCAGCCGAACCACGCCTGCACGGGCGCGAGCAGGCCGAGGACGATGAACACCAGCGCGCTGGCCAGCCGGACGCCCTCGGCGATGGGGAGGTCGAGCGCCTCCAGCGCCACCCCGGCCGCCAGCAGTGCCAGCGAGGTGCGAATCCAGGCCAGGAAGGTGCGCTCGTTGGCCAGGCTGAACCGGGGGTCCGGTTCTGCCCCCGTCCCGTAGACCCGCCGGGGGAACCGGCGGTCGGCGCGCTGGCCGACCCTGGCCCCCTCAGCCATCAGACCGCTCCCCCTCGCGCCCTGCACCGTCGGCCACCAACCGCCGGAGGAACTGCTCGAGGAGAGCGCACATGTCGACCGGTGGCTGCATGAGCCACTGCAGCTGCAGACCGTCCATCAACGCGATCATCTCGGATGCGAGGTCTTCGGGGACCAACGTCGCCGGGAGCCGCCCCTTCTCCTGGTCGAGCTCGATCCGGCGGGCGACGGCGCGCCGGATGCGCTGGTACCTGCCCTGGAAGTACTCGTGGGCGGGGTGCGCCGGGTCCAGGCTCTCGGCCGCCGTCACGGTGTACAACCGCACGAGCTCGGGCTGGTCGGCGTTGCGGGCACAGAGCGCCGTCAGCCAGTCCACGACGCTGGGGTCCGCGTCCCGGAAGTACTCGTCCAGGTAGCGGGTCTGCACCTCGTCGCGCTCCTCGAGCACGGCCAGGATGAGGGCCTGCTTGTTCGGGTAGTGGTGCAGCAGCCCTGGCTGGGACACGCCGACCCGGGTGGCGACGTCGGCCAGGCTGGTGCCGTGGAAACCGGTCTCGGCGAAGGCCTGGGCCGCCGCGGCCAGGATCTGCTGCCGGCGCTGCGTCCGCGGCAGGCGCAGCCCCTCGATGCGTTCAGCCACCACTGCAGGACCCCTTGCCGCCGACGGACTGATGTGCGGGCACTGAGCCCCCGTGCCGGGATCATGCCATGCGGCACGTCACTTACCGACTGGTTGGTAGGTGACGTCACCCGCTGGACCGAGCCACGTCGGCGGGTTCGGAGCGGGACGCCGGAGGTGGTGCACACGCGCCCTTACCGAGCGCTCGGTAGGTGCCCTAGAGTGGGCCAGGTCACGCACCTCCGCCTCCTCACCGTCCGGGTCGCCGCCCGCGCGAGCAGCCCCGACCGAACGGATCCCATGACGAACACGCCGGTACGTCCCGACACGAGCGTCACCGATGCCCTCGCCGCGCTCACGCTCGAGGAGAAGGTCCAGCTGCTCACCGGCCGCGACTTCTGGACCACCTGGCCGATCGAGCGGATCGGGCTGCGCCGCATCCTGGTCTCCGACGGCCCCTCCGGCGTCCGCGGCGAGCTCTGGGACGAGCGTGACCCGTCGCTGAACCTGCCCTCGGCCACCGCACTGGCCTCGTCGTGGGACCCCGACGTCGCCCGCCGTTTCGGCGCCGCCGCCGCGGTGGAGGCCCGGCGCAAGGGCGTCGACGTCGTGCTCGGCCCCACCATCAACCTGCACCGCTCCCCGCTCGGCGGGCGACACTTCGAGGCCTTCAGCGAGGACCCGGTGCTCACCGGCGAGCTCGCCGCCGCCTACGTCACCGGGGTGCAGGACAACGGGGTCGGGGCGACCCCGAAGCACTACGTCGCCAACGACTTCGAGACCGACCGCTTCACCGCCGACGTCCGCGTCGACGAGCGGACGCTGCGCGAGGTGTACCTCCTCGCGGTCGAGAAGGCCGTCACCGAGGCCCGCGCCTGGGTGGTGATGAGCGCGTACAACTCGGTCAACGGCGCCACGGTCACCGAGAACGAGCTGCTGGCGACACCGCTGAACAGCGAGTGGGGGTTCGACGGCGTCGTGATCAGCGACTGGACCGCGGTCCGCAGCCTCCAGTCGGCGAAGGCCTCCCAGGACCTCGTGATGCCCGGTCCGGACGGCCCGTGGGGCGACGCGCTGGTCGCCGCGGTGCGCGACGGGGAGATCGACGAGGCCGTCGTCGACCGCAAGGTGCTGCGCCTGCTCACCCTGGCCCAGCGGGTCGGGGCGCTGGCCGGCTGGCCGACGGTCGAGCCGGTCTGGGTGGAGGACGGGGTCGCGTTCGCCCGCGAGGCTGCCGCCGAGGGCACCGTGCTGCTGGAGAACCGCAGCGCCGACGGGCGCCCGACCCTCCCCTGGGACGCCGCCGCGCTGCGCTCGGTCGCGGTCATCGGCAACAACGCGGCGGCCGCGCGCACCCAGGGCGGCGGGAGCGCGACCGTCGTCCCCGAGACGACCGTCTCCCCGCTGGACGGGCTCCGCGCGGCCCTCCCGGGCGTCGACGTCAGCTACTCGGTCGGCGCGGTCGTGCAGAGCGGGGTGGCCGAGCTGCCGCTGTCCCAGCTGACCAACCCGGTCAGCGGTGCACCGGGGCTGCGCGCCCGGTTCCTGGCCGCGGACGGCAGCGAGCTGTTCGGCGAGGACCGCCGGGCGAGCGACCTGGTGTACTTCGGCGGCGACGCCCCCATCGAGGCCGCCGCCTCCTACGAGCTGAGCACCCGCTGGACCCCGGCCGAGTCGGGCACGGTGCGGCTCGGGTGCGCCCTGGTGGGGCACGCGCAGCTCCACGTCGACGGCGAGCTGCTGGTCGACGAGACCCTCACCCCGGTCGGCACCGACCTCGGCGCGGCGTTCCTGAGCCCGCCGACCGCCTCCGCCGAGGTGCGCCTGACCGCCGGCACACCGCTCGACGTCCGGCTGGTCCTCGACCTGAGCGAGCGGACCGGCTTCAACGCACGGGCGCTGTCGCTGCGGCTGGGCACCGAGCCCGCCGACGCCGACCCCGACGCCCTGATCGCCGAGGCGGCCCGGGCGGCAGCGGCCGCCGACGTCGCCCTGGTGGTCGTCGGCACCAACTCGGTGGTGGAGTCCGAGGGCTACGACCGGGAGTCCCTGGCCCTGCCCGGGCGGCAGGACGACCTGGTCCGCGCCGTCGCCGCCGCCAACCCGCGCACCGTCGTGCTGGTGAACGCCGGGGCGCCGGTGCTCATGCCGTGGCGGGAGGACGTCGCCGGCCTGCTGATCGGCTGGTTCGGGGGTCAGGAGTTCGGCAACGCGGTCGCCGACGTCCTGCTCGGGGTCACCGAGCCGGGCGGCCGGCTGCCCACCACCTGGCCCGCGGCCGAGGCCGACGTGCCGGTGCTCGACTGCACGCCCGTCGACGGCGTCGTCGAGTACGCCGAGGGCATCCACATCGGCTACCGGGCCTGGCTCCGGTCCGGCACGGAGCCGGCGTACTGGTTCGGCAGCGGACGGGGCTACACCACCCTGGAACTGACCGGCGTCGACTGCCCCGCCGAGGCCCGGGCGGGCGAGAGCGTCACCGTGACCGTCGAGGTCGCCAACCGCGGGGAACGCGAGGGCAAGGAGGTCGTGCAGGTCTACGCCGAGCGGCCGGACTCCGCCGTCGACCGTCCGGTGCGGTGGCTGATCGGTTCGGCCGCGGTGCACGTCCCGGCCGGGCAGACCGCGCGCGCCCACGTCGCCGTGCCCACCCGGTACCTGGCCCACTGGGCCGGCGGCTGGCAGTACGAGCCGGGCGACTACCGGCTGCGGATCGGCACCTCGGTCGCGACCCTGCCGCAGGAACGGACGCTGCGGCTGCTGGCCTGAGCAGCGGGCACGACCTGACGGCGCCGGACTGCCCCGTCAGGTCGTGCCCGACGTCCTGCCCGACGTCCTGCCCGACGTCTTCGCCAGGTGCAGCCAGGTGTCGACGACGGTGTCCGGGTTCAGCGACATCGACTCGATCCGCTGCGCCACCAGCCACTCGGCCAGGTCGGGGTGGTCGCTGGGGCCCTGACCGCAGATGCCGACGTACTTCCCGCGCTCCAGGCAGGCCTTGATCGCCATCTCCAGGGCGGCGAGCACCGCCGGGTCGCGTTCGTCGAAGCCGCCGGCGACCAGGCCGGAGTCGCGGTCCAGGCCGAGCACCAGCTGGGTCATGTCGTTGGAGCCGATCGAGAAGCCGTCGACGTGCTCCAGGAACTCGCCGGCCAGCAGGGCGTTGGACGGCAGCTCGCACATCATCACCACAGAGAGGTCGTTCTCCCCGCGGCGCAGCCCGTGCTCGCCGAGCAGGCGCACCACGCCCTCGATCTCCGCGACGGTCCGGACGAACGGGATCATGATCTTGACGTTGGTCAGGCCCATCGCGTCCCGGACGAACCGCAGCGCCTCGCACTCCATGGCGAAGCACTCGGCGAAGTCGGCCGACAGGTACCGCGAGGCACCGCGGTACCCGATCATCGGGTTCTCCTCGTGCGGCTCGTAGCGCTCCCCGCCGAGGAGGTTGGCGTACTCGTTGGACTTGAAGTCGCTCATCCGCACGATCACCGGCTCGGGGGCGAACGCCGCGGCGATCATGGCCACCCCCTCGGCGACGCGCTGGACGAAGAAGTCCCGGGCCGAGGGGTAGGCGGCGATCCGCTCCTCGATCTGCGCCCGCAGCGGGGCATCGAGGGTCTCCAGCTCCAGCAGCGCGCGGGGGTGGATGCCGATCTGCCGGTTGATGATGAACTCCAGCCGGGCCAGCCCGACGCCGGCGTTCGGCAGCCGGGAGAACGCGAACGCCTGCTCCGGCGTGCCGACGTTCATCATGATCTTGGTGGGGATCTCCGGCATGGCGTCCAGCTCGGTCTCCGCCACCTCGAAGCCCACCTCCCCGGCGTAGACCAGGCCGGTGTCGCCCTCGGCGCAGGACACGGTGACCGGGTCGCCGTCGCGCAGCGCACGGGTCGCGGTGCCGGTGCCCACGACGGCGGGGATGCCCAGCTCGCGGGCGATGATCGCCGCGTGGCAGGTCCGCCCGCCGCGGTTGGTCACGATCGCCGAGGCTCGCTTCATGATCGGTTCCCAGTCCGGGTCGGTCATGTCGGCGACCAGCACGTCGCCGGCGGCGAAGGAGTCCATCTCGTCGATGTCGCTGAGCACCCGCACGGCACCGGCGCCGATCTTCTGCCCGATCGCCCGCCCCTCGACCAGGACGTCCCCGGTGCCGGTGAGCCGGTAGCGCGCGGAGGTGTTCCCGGAGCGGGACTGCACGGTCTCCGGCCGGGCCTGGAGGATCATCAGCCGGCCGGTGCGACCGTCCTTGCCCCACTCGATGTCCATCGGCCGGCCGTAGTGCTCCTCGATCCTGAGCGCCTGGCGGGCCAGCTCGGTGACCTCGTCGTCGGTGAGGGACAGCAGCCGCCGGTCGGCGGGGTCGACGTCGACGAACTCCGTCGTCCGGCCGACCTCGGCGTGCTGGGTGTAGACCATCTTCGTGGCCTTCTCCCCCACACCTCGCTTGAGGACCGCGGGGCGCCCGGCCCGCAGCGCGGGCTTGTAGACGTAGAACTCGTCGGGGTTGACCGCCCCCTGCACCACGCCCTCCCCCAGCCCGTAGGCCGAGGTGACGAACACGGCGTCCCGGAAGCCGGACTCGGTGTCCATCGTGAACATCACGCCGGAGGCACCGAGGTCCGACCGCACCATCCGCTGCACACCGGCCGACAGCGACACCGCCTCGTGGTCGAAGCCGTGGTGCACCCGGTAGGCGATCGCCCGGTCGTTGTAGAGGGATGCGTACACCTCCCGCACGGCCTGCAGCACGGCTTCGACGCCGCGGACGTTGAGGAACGTCTCCTGCTGGCCGGCGAAGGAGGCATCGGGCAGGTCCTCGGCCGTGGCGCTGGACCGGACCGCGAACGATGCCTCCGCGTCGTCCCCGGCCAACTGGTCGTACGCCGCCCGGATGTCGGCCTCGAGCGCCGGCGGGAACGGCTGCTCCACCACCGCGCGGCGGATCTCCTTCCCGGCCGCGGCCAGCGCCCGGACGTCGTCGGTGTCCAGCGTGCGCAGCTGCTCGGCGATCCGGGCGGCCAGCCCGGTGTCGCCGAGGAAGCGCTGGTACGCCGCGGCGGTGGTGGCGAACCCGTCGGGGACGCTGACCCCGGCGTCGGCGAGGTGGGAGATCATCTCGCCCAGCGAGGCGTTCTTCCCGCCCACCACCTCCAGGTCGCCCAGCCCCAGCTCGGCGAACCAGCGCACGTTGTCCTCGGTACGGATCTCGCTGCTCATCAGGTGGCCCCTCTTCGTCGAAGGTCGCGGTTCGTGGCCCGGCCGGCGGCGCGCCGCTGTCGGGCCAGGGTCTGGATCACCACGGCGGCGATCTCCTCGACGGAGGCCGCCGAGGTGTCCACCGTGGGCAGGGAGTGCGTCTCGTAGATCGCCGTCGCCCGGCGGAGCTCAAAGCGGCACTGCTCCTCCGAGGCGTACCGCGAGTCCGGGCGACGTTCCTGCCGGACCCGGCTCAGCCGGGAGACCGTGGTGGTCAGCCCGAAGCAGCGGTCGCGCAGGTCGCGGACGGGGCGGGGCAGGTCGGTGGTCTCCAGGTCCTCGTCGACCAGCGGGTAGTTGGCCACGAACAGGCCGTGCTGCAGCGCCAGGTACATCGCGGTCGGGGTCTTGCCGCAGCGGGACGGCGCCAGCAGGACGACGTCGGCCCGGTCCAGTCCGCGCGGGCTCAGGCCGTCGTCGTGCTCGATGGCGAACTCGATCGCCGCCATCCGGTCGTTGTAGCGCCGGACGTCGCCGACCCCGTGCAGCCGCCGGGCCTCGCGCAGCCCGCGGGCGCCCAGCTGCTCCTCCACCCGGGCCATGTGCATGCCGAAGAAGTCGATGATCGGGGCCCGGGTCTTCAGCAGCTCCTCGCGCACCTCGTCGAGCGCCGCGGTGGTGAACACCAGCGGCGCCACCGGGCCGGCCATCGCCTCGTCGAGCTGGGCGACCACCTCGCGGGCCATCTCCACGGTGGAGATGAACGGGATCAGGGTGCGCTCGAAGTGCACGTCGGGGAACTGGATGAGCAGCGCGTTGCCCATCGTCTCGGCGCTGATCCCGGTGCTGTCGGACAGGAAGAACACCGGGACGACGGCGTCCGGGTCACGGTCGGCCGGGAGCGGACCGGTCACCGGGCAGCACGGCGGGAGCCACCGGCAGCACGGCGGCAGCCACCGGCAGCACCGCGGCAGCCACCGGCGGCACGACCGTGGCGACCCGGGGGTCCGAGCATCACGTGGGCACCTCTGTTCTTCCGCGCCGTTGCAGAGAAGAGCGAGCTCGCCGTGAGCATCACACGCCGGCCGGGACCGCGGCGTCCCTGCTCCGCTCCCCGGAAGACCGGCCCCTGCGGGCGCCCGCAGACGCACGGTCAACAAGTGACGAACGGGAACGGTTCGTCTCGTTGCCGATCTCACCCCCAGAACGGCGGGCGATCACCTACTGTCGGTCCCAGCGCGGACGCACAGCGTGGTCACAACGACCAGCACCGCGGTCCGTACCCGCCACCGAGAGGAACCCCGTGACCCTGCCCCAGCGCTCCCCCGCTCCGGCACTCCCCCGGCCGACCGCCCACGCCGCGCACCGCCCCACCCAGCTCCCCCACGGGCGGCCCGTGGTCCCGGGCCCCCGGACGGCGATGCGCCCCGCGCCGGTGCAGCCCCAGGCCCAGCGCCCCGTGCCCCAGCGACCGGCGGCCGAGCGGCCCGCCCCCCGCGCGGTGGCCGCGTTCCTGACCGTGGCCGAGGTGGCGGCGATCATGCGCGTCTCGAAGATGACCGTGTACCGCCTCGTGCACGGCGGCGAGCTGGCCGCGGTGCGCGTGGGCCGGTCCTTCCGGGTTCCCGAGCAGGCGGTCCGCAGCTACCTGGCCGACGCCCGGACCGACCTGGACTGAGTCACCGGGCACCTCGGGCGGCAGCCGCCACGGGTCACCACCCCGACCGCTCCGGCGCTGATCCCCGCCCGCCCAGGACCGCCAGGGCGGCGGCACGGACAGCACGCTCCTCGCCGCGGCAGCAGGGCGTCGGCGTGGGCCGGACCTGCGACCTGCAGTGGCAGCGAGTGGTCCGGGGCGCGGGAGGTGGAGAGGTGTCAGCTCCCAGCGGTGCCCTGGCGGGCCCGGCGGCCGGCTGCTGCCACGTGGACCGCGCCGGGTACGACGTCTGCCGGCCGGAGGTCGGCGACCCGGCCAGGCCCACCCGGCCGCTGCTGGACTTCGGCGCGCGGTGTACGAGCTGCCGAAGCAGGGCGACCGGACGCCCTAGCTGACGTCGACGGACCACCGCACCGACGTCGCGCTGCTGCGCACCGACGACGTGACCGACCCCGAACTGCACGTCCCGCGTGCCGCGGCCGGGACGGCGACCGGTTCGTCGACCTCCCGGTACGCCTCCTCCCGAGCGCCCGCCCCCGCATCGCAGCCCGGCGGCAGCCGCGGTGGCGCGGGCGGGGTGGGCTCAGCCGGCGAAGACGGCGCTCAGGGCGGCGGCGGCGGCGCGGTGGTCGCGCACCAGGCTGATCCGGCCGCGCCCGGCCCGGGCCAGGTCTCGGCCCAGCTCCACGTCCACCTCCCCGGAGGTGTCCAGCAGGACGTCCAGCCGGGGCAGCCGGGCGGCGGTGAGCCGCGGGTCCGGCCCGGCGTTGTGCACGCAGTCGGACAGCAACAGCACGCGGGCGTCCCGCGGTGGCACCCCGGCCAGCTGCCGCGCCGCCGTCTCCAACGCGAAGGTCACGTTGGTCAGCCCCTGGGTCGGCAGGCGCAGCAGCAGGTCCAGGACCTCGAGCGGCGCCACCTGCTCCTCCATCCGCACCAGCACTGCGGCATCGGACCAGAACGCCACCACCGCGAGCCGGTCCCGGGCCAGCTCCCCGGCCAGCGCACCGACCATCGCCGCGGCGGTGCGCACCCGCTCCCCCTTCATCGACCCCGAGACGTCGACCACCAGCACGACCGAGCGGCGCTGCCTGACCCGCTCCCGGACGACAATGTCGGTGCCCTCCGGGTACGGGTTGCCGGCGATCGCCTCCAGGGTCCGTTCCAGGTCCAGCTCGTCCGAGCCGCCGCTCCAGGCCGTGCTCGTCAGCTCCCCGACGCCGCGGCGCGGACGACGGTCCCGCGGTGGCCTGGGCACCGAGAGCCGCCGGGCGATCTCCCGGGCGCGGGCGCGAGTGCGCTGGTCGACCGAGGTCTCGGTGGCCAGGTCGGCGAGCGGAATCAGGTCGGCCGGTTCGTCCGTCGTACCCGGGGCCGTGCCGCCCGGCCGAGATGGTCCGGTCCGGGTCCGCCGGCGGTCGCCGGAGGACAGCGCCAGCCCGCCGCCGCCCCGGGCCGGCTCGTAGAGCGCGGGCTGCTCGGTCAGCTTCTTGGGCCTCCGGCGCAGCGGCCGCGCGCCGCGAGCAGCGCCGGACCGGGTGCGCCGGGTGATCGGTGAGTCGGCCTCGACGGCTCTTCAACCAGGCTCGGCGGCCGCCGGCTGCAGCAGGAAGTGGTCCGCCCAGATCTCCTGCAGCACCGCCTCCGGCGTCGTCTCGACGGTCTCGTCGAGGAAGATCCGCCCGGACAGTGCCAGCAGGAGGGCGTCCAGGACGACGGCCGTGTACTCCTCCGGCAGCCCGCGTGGCGGCGCCACCGAGGGCTCGTCGGGCAGCGCCACCTCCCGCACCGCGGCGAGCTGGGCGGCGACGAGCGCGGTGTCGATGGCCCCCCGCACGCTGCTGCCCTGCCGGACGTCGTCCCGCTCCCGGGTCGCCCTGGTGAGCGCCACGGCGTCGGCGACCAGCCGGGGGGACTCGACGCCGGTGCGGCGCCCGACGATGCCACGCTCGGCGTCGGCGTCCTGGTAGCCGATCGCCAGCCGGCACAGCCGGTCGTGCACGGAGGTCGACAGCCGGGTGGTGCCGACGTTGTCGTAGGGGTTCATCGAGGCGATCACCCGGAAGCTCGGGGCCGCGTCCACGGTGCCCACCCGGGGGACCGCGATCCGCCGCTCGGCCATCGCGGTGAGCAGCGTGTTGAGCGTGTCCTCCGGCGCACGGTTGAACTCCTCCACGTACAGGAAGCCGCCCGTGCGCATCGCCTCGACCAGCGGCCCGGGGACGAAGTTGTCCGGTGAGTAGTCCTCACGGAGCACCCGGGCCGGGTCGTGGTGCCCGACCAGCCGGGTGGGCGTCAGGTCCGCATTGCCCTCGACGAACACCAGGGGGATGCCCCACTCGGCGGTGATCGACCGCAGCAGCGTGGACTTCGACGTCCCCGGCGGCCCCTCCAGCAGGACGTCCCGGCCGGCGGCGACCGCGGCCAGCAGCAGGTCCAGTTCCCGGTCCCGGCCCACCAGGTGGCGGGCCACCCGGCTGCGGACGGCCCGGACCGAGGTGCCGTCGTCGCCGGTGACCCGGCTGCCGGTGACCACGGGGTCGCTGTGCTGGTGCGTGTGCAGGGCGTGCTCCTCGCTCCGCCGCGGTGGGGACGGCGACCGCGCGGCCACCGTCCCCACCCCGGTCACTTGACGGTGTAGCCGGCGTCGACCGGGAGGGTCACGCCGGTGATGTACCGCGCCTCGTCGGAGACGAGGAACAAGATCGCGTTGGAGATGTCGACCGGTTCCACCCAGGGAACGGGCAGCGCGTTGGTCGAGGCGAAGATCGGCTCGGCCTTCTCCCGGCTGGGTGCCGGGTCGTCGGGCGCGAACAGCCCCCACGTCTTCTGGTTCTGGATCATCACCGTGTCCACCCCGGTGGGGTGGACCGTGTTGACCCGGATGGAGTGCTGCGCGAACTCGTTGGCCAGGGTCCGCATGATCCCCACGACACCGTGCTTGGCCGCGGTGTAGTGGATCGTGTTCGGCGTCCCCTTCAGCCCGGCCGTCGAGCTGGTCAGCACGATCGCCCCGCCCCGCCCGCCCTCGATCAGGTGCGGCAGGGCCACCTTGCAGGTGTTCCACACGCCGGTGAGGTTGACGTCGATCATCTCCCGCCAGGCGTCATCGGTGAGCTCCAGCGCCGGCTGGATCTCGAACACCCCGGCGTTGCCCAGAACGATGTCCAGCCGGCCGAGCTGGGCCACCCCGTCGTCGACCGCCGCCTTCAGCGCCGCCGTGTCCCGGACATCGGCCTTGGTGGCGACGATCCGCCGGTCCAGCGCCTCCACCTGGCGCACGGTCTCGGCCAGGTCCCCCTCGGTGGCCGGCGGGTACATCCGGATCGACTCCACGGGTCCGGCGATGTCGACCGCGATGATGTCCGCGCCCTCCTGGGCCAGCCGTACGGCGTGACTGCGGCCCTGGCTGCGCGCTGCCCCGGTGATGAAGGCGACCTTGCCCTCGACCCGCCCGCTCACTTGATGACCGCCCCGGCGTCGACCGGCAGCTGCACCCCGGTGACGTAGCGCCCCTCGTCGCTGACGAGGAAGAGGATCGCGTTGCTGATGTCCACGGGCTCGACCCACTCCACCGGCAGCGCGTTCATCGTCCTGAACGACTCGGCCGCCTCGTCCCGGGTCACCTCGGTCTTCGGCTTGTCCGGCCGGAACAGCCCGTAGGTCTCCGGATTGTGGATCATGTCCGTGTTCACGGACGTCGGGTGCACCGAGTTGACCCGGATCATGTCCGGGGCCAGCTCGTTGGCCAGCGTCTTCATCATCCCGACCACACCGTGCTTGGCAGCCACGTAGTGCGCCAGGTTGGCCAGCCCCTTGATGCCGGCCGTGGAGCTGGTGAGCACGATCGCCCCGCCCCGGCCACCGGCGCGGATGTGCGGGACCGCGGCCCGCACAGTCTTGAAGACGCCGGTCAGGTTCACCCCGATCATCTCGTCCCACATGTCGTCGGTCAGCTCCTCGACCGGCGCGAAGCTGGCGATGCCGGCGTTGGCCAGCACGATGTCGAGCCGGCCGAGCTGCGCCACCCCCTCGTCGACGGCGGCCGCCAGCGCGGCGGTGTCGCGCACGTCGGCCTTCGTCGTGACGATCCGGCGGTCCAGCGCCTCGACCTGGCGCACGGTCTCGGCCATGTCGTCCTCGGTGGCCTGTGGATAGCCGACCGAGGCCATGTCCTGCAGGTGGTCGACGGCGATGATGTCGGCGCCCTCCTGCGCCAGCCGGACGGCGTGGCTGCGGCCTTGACCGCGCGCTGCGCCGGTGATGAACGCGACCTTCCCTTCGAGCTTTCCCATTCGTCCTTCTCCTCTGACGTCGTCGTCGGCGGATCCGGTCTCTCGCCTGGCGGCGGGGGATCGATCCCCGGCACCCCGCTCGGGCGCCGAGTTCAGGGGTGCGGTCGTCGTCCGACCGCCGCACGTCCGGCCCAGCCGTGCTCCGGGGCGCGTCGTCGCCGGGGTCCCCGCGGCGGGTCGGTCGCGTCGAGCACGGTGCCTCCAGGTGAGCTGGGTCACGGACGAGACGGCGACGACGGTAGTGGCACTGGGTGCCGAAAGGCAATGCGTGACGGGACGAGGTGCTCGTCCGACCAGGCGCGGACCGGATCCGCGCCGTCAGCGGCTGGTCGGTTCCGCGGGCAGCAGCAGGCGCAGCATGCCGAGGAGCGCGTCGGCGAGCTCGGTCTCCGGGCGGGCGGTCCAGTGCGCGTGCGCCGCGACGGTCGCGGCCACCACCGCGTGCCCCAGGGCCTCCGCGTAATAGGGGTCCTCGCACGGGCGCGTCCGGGCGAACTCGGTCACCGCCCGACACCACTGGGACAGCACCACCGCGGTGTGCGCGGCGAGCGCGGGGACGCCGAGGATCAGCTGGGCGCGCTGCAGCGCCCACTCCCGGTCCTGCGGTGGGTGCTCCAGCGCCGCCAGGACGGCGCGGGTCACCACGGCCGGGCAGGGCTCGGCGGGGTCCGCGGCGGCGAGCCCCTGCTGGAGCCGGGCCAGCTCGGCCGGGGACTCGACGAAGAGCACGTCGGCCTTGCTCTCGAAGTAGCGGAAGAAGGTGCGCCGGCCGATCCCGGCAGCACGCGCGATGTCGTCGATGCTCGTGTCCTCGAACCCGACCGCGACGAACAACCGCTGGGCGACGGCAGCCAGCTCGCGCGGCGTGGTGACAGCGGGACGCCCGGTTGCTCCCGACGATCGCATCACTCGCTCCCCCACGGCCACAGTCTGCCCCGCCGGCCGGCCGGTCACCGCTGACGTGCGGCGCGCCCGGGTCAGCCTCCCGGGCCGGCGCGGCGGATGTTGGTCCAGCCGGTCCAGCCGCGCTGCTCCAACAGCCGGAACAGCCGGCGCAGCGTCGGGTGGTCGATCTGCGCGTGCTTGACCGCCATCATGCCCGGCACCTGCTCGGGCATCCGGGCCGCGATCAGGATCCAGCTGTCCCGCTCGATCTGTTCCAGCCGCTCCGGGAAGCCGAGCTCGCGCATCCGGTCGAGGTAGGCGACCGCCACCGGTGGCAGCACCAGGCTCTCCCCGGCCGCGAGCTGCGCGATCCGTGCCCGGTGCCGCTGGCGGTCGCGGATCTCGGCGCGCAGCCGGCGGTCGACGTCGGCCACTGCCGCCGCGAACTCCCCTCCCCCGCAGCGAGCAGCTCACGGACCCGTCTCAGCGGCACGCCCGCCTCGGCGAGGGTGCAGATCCGGATGAGCTCGACGACGGCTGCGGCGTCGTAGCGCCGGTACCCGGAGGAGTCGCGTTCGGGCTCGGGCAGCAGCCCGGTGGCGTGGTGGTGCCGCACCGCGCGCACCGTCACGCCGGCGTAGGACGCGAGCTGGCTGATGGTCAGCACGGTGCCGCCGCCTCCCCTCGTCGTCGTGCTCAGCCGATCTTCCGGCGGTAGGTGCGCATCGCGAGCACGTAGGCCACAAGGAGCAGGCCGACGCATCAGGCGAGGGCGGTCCAGCCGTCGTCGCCGACCGGTTGCTCGGCGAACAGCCCCCGCAGGGTGTTCACGATCGGGGTGACCAGCTTGTGCTCGGCGAACCAGCGCACCGGGCCGGGCGTGCCCGACGTCGGCACGAACGCCGAGGAGATGAACGGCAGGAAGACCAGCGGGTAGGTGGGCGACGAGCACGAGGTCCTCCCGGCCGGTGAGGATGTCGTCGACGGCGGCGAACTGCCCGGTGAGGCTGATCGACGCCCGCACCTGCGCGGGCTGGGTCGCGACGTCGAACCCGTTGACGGCGACCGTTCCGCCGTCGGCCCGCAGCAGCGTGGAGAGGATCCGCACGGTCGTGGTCTTGCCTGCGCCGTTGGAGCCGAGGAGGGCGGGGACGGTGCCCGCGGGGATGCTCAGGTCGACGCCCCGGAGCACCGTGGAGTCGCCGTAGTTCTTGGTGAGCCCGGCGATCTCGATGGCTGGTGTCGTGGTCATGGCAGCAGCGTCGCGCCCTGACCCTGCGTCAAGGTCGAGCGCCGAGGACCGGGACGGCCACGGCACCGGCGTGCGAGGCTCGGAGCTCCTGCGGCGGGCGTCGGAGGACATCGACCGGACGTGCGGAGGAGCCGGCCATGGGCGAGAGCAGCGGCGGCCACGAGCCGGTGACCTACGACCACTGCGGGCACGTCGTCGGCCCGTTCTTCCACGGGACGAAGGCGGCCCTGGCGGTGGGCGACGAGCTGGTCCCCGGCCGCGGGTCGAACTTCCACGCCGGCCGGGTGTCGAACCACGTCTACTTCACCGCGCTCGTGGACACGGCCGTCTGGGGGGCCGAGCTGGCCGCCGCCCTCGCCGGGAGCGGCGAGCGCGGGCGCGTCTACGCCGTCGAGCCGCTGGGCCCGTTCGAGGACGACCCGAACGTGACCGACAAGCGGTTCCCGGGCAACCCGACGCAGTCCTACCGCACCCGCCACCCCCTGCGCGTCCTCCGCGAGGTGGACGACTGGCAGGGGCACGACCCGGAGGTGCTGCAGCGGATGCTCGAGCACCTGGCGCAGCTGCGGGCGGAGGGCCAGGACGTGATCGAGGACTGAGCGCCACCGGGGGCGACCCGGGGTGCGGTCAGGTGCCTCCGCGCAGGGCGTCGACCGGCTCGATGGCTGCTGCGCGACGGGCAGGGAGGCCGCCGGCGACCAGCCCGAGGACGGCCCCGAGCAGGGCGCCGCCGACGGCGATCCAGGGGTCGATGACCGGGGTCCAGTCCCGGACGACGGAGATGCCGATGACGGCGAAGACGCCGAGCGAGGCCCCGATGAGACCGCCCAGCAGGCCGATGACCACGGACTCGGCGACGAACTGGCCGGCGATCTGCCGCCGGGTGGCGCCGATGGCGCGGCGGAGCCCGATCTCGCCGACGCGCTCCATCACCGACAGCATCGTCACGTTGGCGATCCCGACCCCGCCGGCGAGCAGCACGATGACCGAGAGGATGACGAAGACGCCGTTCACGTCGGCCTGCACGTCCTGCCCCAGGTCGGAGCGACCGCGGGGGGCGTTGACCTCGAGGCTCTCCGGCTCGTCGGGGGCCAGCGCGAGCGCGGCCTGGGTGCGCAGCTGCGGTCCGGCGCCGATCGCGATGCGGGCCTGCGCGTCGCCGGGGGCGCGCAGGCCGAAGTCGGCCCGCGCCGTGCCGGTGGGCAGCAGCACCGCGTTGAGCAGCTCGGCGCGGACGTCGGTCGAGTCGACGATCCCCAGGACGGCGTAGGCGATGCCGTCGATGAAGATCGAGGGCTGGGTGTCGACCCGCTGGACGCCCAGCCGGTCCGCCGCCCGGGCGCCGAGCACCACCACCCGGTCGGCGCGGGCGTCGTGGCCGGCGTCGAGGAACCGGCCGGTGGCCAGGTGCCCACCGACGGTGTCCAGCAGCTCGGCGGAGGCCGCGTAGACCGGTGGTGCCGCCGTGGGCGGTTGCGACGGGTCGTTCACCGGCACCGCCGCGATGACCGCGCGGGGCAACGGCACCTCCGCCAGCAGCGCCGCCGCCTCGATGCCGGCCAGCCGTTCCAGGCGGGGAACGGCGTCCCAGGGCAGGGCGCCGGTGGCGACGGTCGCGCCGCCGCGGGTGTCCGCGGTGGCCGGGGTGACGACGAGCTGGGTGGCGGCGGTCCGGTCGAACTGCCGGGCGATCTGGCCGGCGGCGGTCTGGGCGAAGCCGATGGTGGCGATCAGCGCGGCGATGCCCAGCACGGTGCCGACGATCGTCGTCACCAGGCGCCCGGGACGGGAGCCGATGTCGGCGGTCGCCTCGCCGAGGAGGTCGGAGAAGCGGAACCGGTCGGCCGGGTCGACCGGCCGGACGCCCGGCGTCGGAACCGCGCTCCGGGACCGGCGCAACCGAGTCGGAACGCGCAGCCGGGACCGGCGCCGCGACCATCGCCGTCCGCGGGTGCCGGACGGCGGCGTCCCCCCGTCGGTCATCCGACCTCGCTCACGCGGCCGTCGGCGAGCCGGATGCGCCGCTCGGCGCGCCGGGCGACGGCTCCGTCGTGGGTGATGACGACGAGGGTGAGCCCGTCGGCGTGCAGCTCCTCGAAGAGCACCATGATCTCCGCGGACGTCGCCTGGTCCAGGTTGCCGGTCGGTTCGTCGGCCAGCAGCACGCGCGGCCGGGAGGCCACCGCGCGGGCCACGGCCACCCGCTGGCGCTCGCCGCCGGAGAGGGTGCCGGGCAGGAAGCCGACCCGGTGGTTCAGCCCCACCCGGTCCAGCGCCTCGCGGGCCCGCGGTTCCCGCTCGGCGCGGGGGGTGCCGTTGTAGAGCATGGGGAGCAGCACGTTCTCCAGCACGGTGCGCCGCGACATGAGGTGGAAGGCCTGGAAGACGAAGCCGAGCTGGCGGGCACGGACGGCAGCTCGTTCGTCGTCCGCGAGCGCGCTGGTCAGCACCCCGCCCAGGCGGTACTCCCCCACGGTGGGCCGGTCCAGCAGGCCGAGGATGTTGAGCATCGTGGACTTGCCCGAACCACTGGGACCGATGATCGAGACGTACTCGCCGTCGGCGACGGAAACGCTGACGCCCTTGAGCGCCTGCACCTCCGGCGGCCCGGGGAAGGAACGGGTGACGTCGCGCAGCTCGATGGCCGGGGTCTGAGCCGTCCCCGGGGTGATGGCCGCGAGCGGTTCGGTGGCAGGCGCCGCCGTCATCGGCCGACCACCACCAGGTCGCCCTCGTCGAGGTCGTCGTCCACGGGGCGGACCTCGACCGCGCCGTCGGCGGCCAGGCCCGTCTCCACCACCACCAGGCGGGTCTCGGCCCGGTCGCCGTCGCGCGGGTCGCCGTCGACCACCTCGACCCGGGACTCCCCGCCGGGCCCTGCGGTCAGCGCCGCCAGCGGCACCGAGAGGACGTCGCCCTCCGTGGCACCGACCGGGATGCCGACCCGCACGTTGGCGCCCTGCAGCTGCGTGACCTGCTCGGGGGTGAGCGGATCCGGTTCCAGCCGCACGGTCCAGCGCGCGTCGTCGCCCTCCCCCGGAACGACCTCGGCGATCGTCGCAGGGTGCTCTCCACCGTCGGGCAGCTCGAAGGTGGCCGGCATCCCGGCGGTGAGCAGCCGGGCGTCCGCGGCGGCCACCGTCCCGGACAGCGCCAGCGTCGCCCCCGAGACGGTCATGGCCGGGCCGTCGAGCACCGACCCGCGCCGGGCCGCCACGGCGTCGACCCGCCGGGGCAGCCCGGTGAGGTACAGGACCTCGCCGGCCGGCAGCGACGGCAGCACGGCCTCCCGGGCCCCGGTGAGGTCGCCGCGGGCCTGGGCGAGCTGTTCCTGCGCGGCGCCCAGCTGGGCGCGCTCCGGGTCGGTGTCCGGGGCCGCGTCCAGCTCCCGGCGCCGCAGCTGCGCCAGGGCCAGGGTGTCGCGCAGGTCGCCGACGACCACGGCGTCGTCCGGGCTGGTGGCCAAGGCGGCGTCCAGGGCCCGCTGGGCGCTGGCGACGGCGTTGTCGGCCTCCCGCATCTCGACGGCCGAGGGCCCACCCCGGGCGCGGGCGAGCTCACCCTCGGCGGCGGCCACCGCCTGCTCCGCGGCCCGGACGGCCTCCTGCGCGGCGCGCACCCCGTCGGCGGCGCCCTCCTCGGCGGCCGGCGCCGGGTACCCGGCCTGGGCGTACATCGCCGTCACGGCGGAGGCGGCGGTCTGGTCGAACACGTCGTCGGCGGGGTCGCCGGCGTCGATGCCGACCGCGCGCATGGCCTCCTTGAACTGGACCACGTCGGGCCCCGACACCCCGACGCGCAGCGCCCGGTAGGCCGGCAGCTCGCCGGGCAGCACGACGACCGGGCGGCCGGCGACCTCCAGCGCGACACCCAGCGGGCCCAGCTCCGAACCGACCTCCGGCACCTGACCGGTGACCACCGCCGGCCCGGAGATGGCGGAGGTGTCCAGGGTGACCTCGAGGGAGTCGGCGTACGCGACCTCGCCCCGGATGGTCACGTCGTTGCTCAGCGCCCCGAAGGCGACGGGCACGGTGACCAGCCCGGGGTCGGGCGCCTGCGCCCCCGCAGGGTCAGGTGCGACAACGAACCGGCCGACCACCAGCCCGGCGACCAGGGCAACCACCGCCACCGCGGCGGTGAGCCACAGCGGGCGGTTGCGCTGGAGGTACGCCGGCCAGGCCAGGCGTCGCCAGCGGGGTCCGCCGGCCGCGGCCGGTTCCGCTGCGCCCACCTCGTCCGGCGCCCCGTCGTCCCGGCCCCCGTCGTCCCAGCCGATGACGTCCGTACTGCCGACGTCGCCGCTGCCGACGTGCTGGCCCGCGGGCTCCCGTGCGACCACGTCAGTTCTGCTCGGCGGCGGCCTTCATGGCCTCCAGCTCGCTCTTGTGGTCGTCGACGAACTGCTGCTCGGCCTCGCGGTTGACGTCGGCGGCACGGTCGCGGTAGTCGGTCTCCTCGCGGCACTCCAGGTCCGCCAGGGCCAGCTCCACCTCGCGCTTCGCGAGGGCGTCGAGCGCGGCCTGGTCGGGCTCGCCGGCGAACTCGCCGTCCTCCGTGAGCGCCGTGCTCTCGTAGATCTCGTTGAGCTCCTCGTAGAGCGAGTTCTGCGCGTCGGTCTGGGTCGCGTAGCCGCCGTGGCCGGCGGCGTCCATGCAGGCCGCCCACTCGGCGTCCAGCTCGACCATGCCCGGCCAGGACGCCATGCCCTCGTAGAACTCGTTGAGCGCGTCGAAGAGGGGCTTGAACTCCTCCGACTGGGACACGTCCTCACCGGCGACCTCGTGCTGCGCGGCCCCCTGGCACCCGGCGGTCTTCCAGTCGTACTCGTAGGAGACCTCCTCGTTCATCTCCTCCTCGGTCGGCTGCGGCCCGTAGAGCGCCTCGTAGAAGGCGGCCTGCTCGGACTCCGAGAGGCTGGCGACGTAGTCGCCGTTGGGGTCGACCCACTCCTCCTCCGCCGGCACCGGTTCCTCGCTGAACGGGGACTTCACCGCGCCGTACCCGTACTGCCCGACCCACTCCCGGTCGTCGGGTTCCCACTCGGTCCCGTCGCCGCTGGAGAACGTCATCGACTGGTTGTCGGGCGTGTACTCGAAGCCCTGCTCCTGCATGCACTGGGCGACGAGCTCCTCCTGCTTCTCCTGCTGCTCGGCGAACCGCCGCTCCTGCTCCTCGGGGGAGAGGTCTCCGCCGTAGACGGCGTTCATGTACTCGCCCAGCGGGCCGACCTCCACCTCGCTCGCCGAGTCGTCGGGAGCGTCGTCGGAGCCCGAGCAACCGGTCAGGAGCAGGACCCCGGCGGTGAGGGCGGACAGGACGGCGGGGGTACGGCGGATGCGCATGAGGTCTCCCTGGGAGGCAGTTGCCGGAGACCGTAGCGGTCACGGACGGCAATACGCGTCATTCCCGAGTCGGATTTCTCGAGTCGATTCCTGCGACCTCCGCATGAACCGAAACCCCTGCTCACACCCCCCGCACCCCGGTGCCGGAACTGCCCGGTTCTGCTCGGCTCCGGCCTTTTCGGAGGACGGGGAACCGCGGTGCACGAAGAGGTGAACAGCGACTGAACACCCGCTCCCCCCACCACCTTCGGACGTGGACGAAGAGTGACCGGCCAGGTCCACCGCAGCCGGCGCCACCGGACCGCGGCGGATCCCACGACGTCACGGACGGCAAGGCAACGTCGACCGGCCCGGACCGCCCCGGGCCCGGGTAGCGTCGGCCGACCGCATCGGGCCGCTGGCCCGCCGGGCCAGGAGGGCGGGACAGCCGATGTCCGACGCAGGCCGACCGAGCCGACAGCCGGAGTGGGCGACCGGGCAGCTGGACCTGGCCGCCTACCTGAACCGGATCGGCCACCCGGGACCGGTTGCGGCGACCGGCGCCACGCTGCACGCCCTGCACCGCGCGCACGTGGCGACCATCCCCTTCGAGAACGTCGACGTGGTCCTGGGCCGGTCCGTGGCGGTCGACCTCGACAGCGTCCAGGGGAAGCTGGTGCACGGTCGCCGGGGCGGCTACTGCTACGAGCACGCCACCCTCTTCGCGGCCGTCCTCGAAGAGGCCGGCTTCCGCGTCCAGCGGCTGCTGGCCCGCGTCGGCGGGGACCGGATCCGCCCCCGGCCGCGCACGCACATGGCCCTGCACGTGCGCGGTGAGGACGGCGACTGGCTGGCCGACGTCGGGTTCGGCAACGCCCTGCTCGAGCCGCTGCCCTGGGGCGACGCCGGCTGGCACCGGCAGGGCGGCTGGCGGTACCGGATGACCGGCGGACCGGAGAACACCTGGCAGGTCGAGCAGCAGACCGGGGACACGGCCACTCCCCTGTACCGCCTGGTCGACGAGCCGGTGCACGCCTCGGACGTCCTGATGGCCAACCACTTCACCGCGACCCACCCGTCCTCGCCCTTCGTCGGGCGACTGGTGGCCATCCGCAAGGACGACGACTCGTTCGTCCGGCTGCGCGGGACCGTTCGGCGGGTGGAGTGGCCGGACGGCAGCGCCGAGGAGGAGCGGCTGTCCCCGGCGCGGGCGACGGCAGCGTTGCTCGAGGAGATCGGCGTGGGCCTGTCGGAGACGGACGCCCGGGCACTCGAGGAGACCCTGACCCGCTGAGCGGGCGTACCAGCAGGGCCCGAACGGCTCAGGTCTGCTTCAGGATGGAGGCCCAGACCAGCTTGCGGTCGGGCTGGTAGTGGACGCCGTGCTCGGCGGTGAGGTCCGCGATCACGTAGAGGCCGTAGCCGCCCTGCCCGGCGGCACGCCCCCGGGCCGGTGTGGGCGGCCGGTCGGGGGCGCCGTCGGTGACGATGACGATCCACCGTCCCTCGTCGTCGCCGACGTGCAGGATCGACGGTGGGGATCCGTGGCGCAGCGCGTTGGACGTGAGCTCGTCGATCACCAGGACGGCCCGCTCGACGGCGTCCTCGACGTCCGGGAGCACGTCCTCCTCCCGCCCGACGCCCAGCGAGGCCAGCAGGAACTGCCGCACCTGCCGGCGCACGACGCTCAGGCCGCGCAACGACCCCAGCTGGAGCGAGAGCCGGCTCTCGGCTGCTTCCGGAACGGGGCTGTCGCCGCGCCAGGAGGCGTAGGCCTCGGCGTACTCGGCCGGGGTCCGGCTGGGGACGGTCGGGGTCGCGCCGGCTGCTGGGACCCCGGGGTCGGCGGGGTCGTCCTCCCGGTCCTGGCGGTTCAGCCGGACGGCGACCAGGGCGACGTCGTCGGCCGGGTGCCCGTCGACCAGCCGCTCGAGGAGCTGGTCGCAGAGCTCCTCCAGCGGCAGGTGCGCCAGCTCGGTGGCCAGCCGGTGCAGCCGGCCGACGCCGACGTCCAGGTCGCTGCCGGACCGTTCGACCAGCCCGTCGGTGTACAGCAGCACCGTGGCGCCCGGGGGCAGCTCCACGGTGGTCTCCCCCCGGGTGCTGGCGGTGTCCACGCCCAGCATCAGCCGGCCGGGGACCTCGGGGACGTCGACGAGCCCGCCGTGCGCGTCGAGGACCACCGGGGCCGGGTGGCCGGCACTCGCCCACCGGAGCCGGGTGATCCCACGGGTCACCTGCTGGCCGGGCTGCTCCAGCCGGCCCATCCCGACGGTGGCGTAGGTGTCCAGGGACAGCTGGGTGATCGCCGTGTCCAGGGCGTCCAGCACCTGCGACGGGCTCGAGCCGGCGGTGACGGCGATGCCGCGCAGCAGGCTGCGCAGCTGTCCCATGCTCGCCGCGGCACCGGTGTCGTGGCCGACGACGTCGCCGATGACCAGGTCGACGCCACCGTCGGCGCTCGGGAACGCGTCGTACCAGTCACCACCGACCTGAGCGGTGCCGGTGGCCGGCAGGTAGCGGACCGCGATCTGGTAGTGCTCGGGCTGGAACGGCTCGGTGAGCATGCTGCGCTGCAGCTCTTCGGCCAGCTGCCGGCTGCACTCCGCGGAACGGCGCTCCTCGGTCAGCGCCTGCAGCCGGTCCAGGGCCTGCGCGGACTGCGCGGCGAACGCCTGCACCCGGTCGACCTCGTCGGGTGAGATGGCGCGCTCCACCGTCCAGCCGGCCAGCAGCGACCCGAGCACCCGGCCCCGCGCGGACAGCGGGACGGCGATCCAGGACCGCTGCCCGGACTGCTCGAACACCTCCCGCATCTCCGGTGACCAGGCCTCGGCCTCGGCCTGGCTCTCGTAGACCACGGTCTCCCCGGTGCGGGCCGCCCACGCCCCAGGCAGCCGGCTGTCCAGGTCGATGGTGCCGAACCGCCGTTGCGCGCTCGATCCCAGCGACGGGGTCATGGTCAGGTGCAGGACGCCGGAGTCGTCGTCGCGCAGGGCGATCGCGCCGCCGTCCGCGCCGATGGCGGCCAGGCCGGCCCCGGCGAGGATGTCCGTGACGTCCTCGACGGTCTCGGCGTCGGTCAGCTGGAGCACCACCTGCGCCATGGCGGCCAGCCGGCGGGTCGCCGACTCGCGGGAGGCGAGCACGGACCGCAGCTCCTGGGTGCGGGCGAACAGGTCGGCCTCCAGCCCGTCCAGCCGGGCCCAGCTGCCGTCCTCCCGGCTCTCGGCGAGGCGTTCCCGTTCGGCGAGGTACTCCGACACGTCCTCCACCCGCTGCAGCACCAGCTGGGTGCGGCCGGTCTCGTCGACGACGGGCGCGCTGATCAGCGACCAGGCCCGCGGGACCGGGCGGCCGGTCTCCTGGTCGAGCACCTGGTACCGGAACAGCGGCATGTGGTCGGGCAGGCCGGTGTCGCGGGCGCGCTCGAAGGAGGTCTGCAGCGGGTTGACGCCGTCGGGGTCCAGCGACTCCGGCGCGGGCGGGAACGCGTCGAAGACGTACCGGCCGATCAGCTCCTCACGGGCGCGGCCGAGCAGCTGCAGGTACGCCGGGTTCGCCTCCACGATCGTCAGGTTCGGGGACATGACGAGGTAGGCGGTGGGCAGCGCGGCGAAGATCGCGGCGAAGTCCTCGACGGTGGCGCGGTCGATGTCGTCCACGCTCACCTGGCCGCCCCCGATCGCTACGTTGAGTGAGTGCGCGGACCGTTGCGCGCAACTCGAGGTGTCATCATGCGGCATCCACCGGCCGGGCGAGCACCGGCCCCGCCGGCGCGCGGCCAACCGCGCCGCAGGCCGCAGCACGAGGGCCGGGCAACCCTCCGGAGCGCCGGCACGGGGTCCCGCTCACCGTGCCCCTCCCGGGAGCCCGGCGGGGATCTCCGCGCAGTTGCCGGAGGTGCACGAGGTCAGCGCGAGGCGGCGACGCGGCGGGTGCGGGCCCGTCACGGCTGTCCGTGCGCACGGGCGGCGGGGTCCTCCGAATCAGCACCGAGGACCGGGTCCGCCCCCCGGCACGAGGCGTCGCGACCCGGCGGGACCGCGGACCCCTCACGTCACCAACGACTCGAGCACGTCGGCCAGCGCCACGGACCCGCGCTCGGCGTCGGCGTCCTCCACGTGCTCCTCGGGCGAGTGGGAGACACCGCTCGGGTTCCGCACGAAGAGCATCGCGGTCGGCACTCGCTCGGCGAGGACGCCGGCGTCGTGCCCCGCCCCCGTGGGCAGCTGCGGTGCGCCGGGCACGGCGGCCGCCACGCGGTCGCGCAACCCGGGGTGGAAGTCGACCGTGGGGCTGACCGACTCCTCGTGCACCTCCACCGAGCAGCCCTCACCCGCCGCGGCCACGGCGGCCCGTCGGCCGATCTCCGCGACCACCGCGGCGGTCACGGCGTCCTGGGGGTGGCGGACGTCGAGCCACAGGTCGACCCGCGAGGCGATGACGTTCGTGCCGCCGGGCACCGGCTGGAAGCGACCCACCGTCGCCCGGGTGCCCGGGTGCTCGGCGGCCACCGCCCGCACGGCCAGCACCACGTGGGCGGCCGCGACCACCGGGTCCCGACGATCCGCCAGCAGCGTCGTCCCGGCGTGGTTGCCCTGACCGTGCACGGTGACCCGCCACCGTCCGTGGCCGAGGATCGACGTCCCCACGGCCACCGGGGCGGCCAGGTCGACCAGGCCCCGACCCTGCTCGACGTGCAGCTCGACGAAGGCGCCGATCCGGCCCACCGCCGCGTCGTCGCGCCCCATCCGGTCCGGGTCGAGCCCGGCCCTTCGAGCGACGTCGGCCAGGGTGTTCCCGTCGGGGTCGCGCAGCGCCAGTGCGCGTTCCGCCGGCAGGGCGCCGGTGAGCAGTCGCGACCCCAGGCAGGCGACGCCGAACCGTGACCCCTCCTCCTCGGGGAAGACCGTCACTGCCAGGGGCCGGGCCGGCTCGACGTCCCGTTCGCGCAGCAGATCGACCGCGCGCAGCGCCGAGGCGACCCCCAGCGGGCCGTCGAAGGCGCCACCGCCGGGCACCGAGTCGAGGTGGCTGCCGGTGACGACGGCGTCGACCAGCGGCAGGCCGGCTGGGTTCCACCAGGCCCAGAGGACGCCGTTGCGGTCGACCTCCACCTCCAGTCCCCGGCGGGAGCACTGCTCCCGGGCCCAGTCGAGGAGCTCCCGCTCCGGCCGGGAGAAGACCGGCCGCGACCAGCCGCCGCGCGCGCCGTCGCGTCCGGTGTCGGCGATCTGGGACAGCAGCCCCGCCGTGGTGTCAGACACCGGCGCCACTCCTGACCCGGAACTGCTCGGGGGCCGGTGCCGCCCCGGTGGCGACGTCCGCGCCGATCTCCCCCAGCAGCGGGGCGAACTTGGCTCCGTGCCCGGAGCAGGGCGAGACGACGGTGACCCCGTCGACGGCGTCGATCACGAAGTCCTCCGTGGGGGTGTTGGTGAACAGGCAGGTGGTCTCGGCGTAGGGCTCCGCCACCAGCCCGGGCAGGCAGCGGCGGACGTACTCCACCACCCGCGCCCGGTTGGCCGGGTCGATCGCACCGGACTGCTCCGCGGCCGAGCGCAGCGGCCGGCCGCCGTTGTACTCGGCGACCTTCTGCCCGCGGAACCCCGCGTCCCGACCACCGGGCAGCGCGTAGACCTGGATGTCGGTCCGCTTGTGGATGAGGGCGGGCCAGGTGCTGCCGGGCGCGACGTCCTCGGCGTAGGGGAAGTGGAAGGCGTTCTCCTCTCGGACCTCCAGGCGGGGGAAGGCGGCGAGGAAGCCGGCCGGCAGGTCGAGCGCGCCGAGCAGGTCGGGCAGCCAGCCGCCGGCGCAGACGACGACGTGGCCGGCGGAGATCCTGCGCCCGTCCACGGCGACGGCGGTGAAGCCGCTGCCGGTGCGGTCGAGCTGGGCCAGCGGCCAGTCGGTCAGCACCTGCGCCCCGCGTTGCCGGGCCGCGGTCACCATCACCCCGACAGCGGTCTCGGCGTCGATGACCCCGGCACCGGGGTGGTGGAGGACGTCGGAGTCGACGTCCACCTGCGGCCAGCGCCGCCGCGCCTCGGCCCGCGGGACGAGCTCGTGCTCGACCCCGGCCGCGGCCAGGACGCCGGCCAGCCGGTGGGGGTCGCGGCCGGCACCGAGGTCCAGCGCGCCGGTCGGCGTGATGAGCCGGCTGCCGTGCAGGCGCTCCAGCTCCCGCCAGCCCGGCAGCGACCGCTGGACCAGCCGGGTCCACCGGAGCTCCGGGTAGGCGTAGCGGAAGATCCGCGCCGACCCGTGCGAGCTGCCGTCCGGAGCGGCCGGGCGGCGGCGGTCGACGAGGGTCACCTCCTGGCCGCGCTCGGCCAGCTGCCAGGCGATCGCCGCGCCGGCGAGCCCGGCCCCCACCACCAGGTACTGCGAGTCGCTCACGAACCTGCTCCCTCCATCGACCCGTCCTCCACCGACCCGTCCTCCACCGACACGGCCTCCACCGACACGGCCACCAGCAGTGCACCGGCGCCGCGCACCGCCCCGGATTCCGCGCCGAGCACCGCGTCACACGGCGCGAGCTGCTCCCCGCACCCCGACGCCCGGCCGGCGAGCAGGACCAGCGCATCGGCGGCCGGCGCCGCGCCGTCCACCCGCACGACCCGGACCGAGGCGGTGCACCGGGCCCGTTCGGTCATCACGTTCACCGCGAGGACCGGGCCCCCGACCGGCTCGGCCCGTACGCCGGCCTCCCCCGCGAAGTCGACCCGGTGCCCGCGCGCCAGCGACCGCTGCTCCCGGTCCCCGACCGCGAGCCGGAGGCGCCCGTCGGCGACCACCAGCGTGCGGTCCCGGCCGGGGAAGGCCGAGAACGGCCCGACGGCGGAGATGGTGGCCACGCTCAACCGCCAGCCATCTCCGGCGTGCAGCTCCCGCGTGCGGCCGCCCCCGTTGCGCCAGGGGATGGCCGCGGTCCGGGCGCAGCGGATCAGAGACCCTGACCCGGGATCCACGACGTCCCGGCCAGCGGCACCCGTGCCATCGCCGCGGCCTCGATGGTCAGCGCCACCAGGTCCTCCGGCTCCAGCGAGTGCAGGTGGGCCTTGCCGCAGGCCCGGGCGATGACCTGCGCCTCCATCGTCATCACCCGGATGAAGTTGGCCAGCCGCCGGCCGCCGACGACCGGGTCCAGGCGGGCGGCGAGCTCGTCGTCCTGGGTCGTGATGCCCGCCGGGTCGCGGCCGGCCTGCCAGTCGTCGTAGTAGCCGGCGGCGGAACCCAGCTTCCGGTACTCCTCGTCCAGCGCAGGGGCGTTGTCGCCCAGCGCGATCAGCGCCGCCGTGCCGATGGCGACGGCGTCGGCGCCCAGGGCCATGCACTTGGCCAGGTCCGCTCCGTTGCGGATGCCACCGGAGACGACCAGCTGGACCGTGCGGTGCAGTCCTTCCTCCTGCAGCGCCTGGACCGCCTGCGGCAGGGCCGCCAGCGTCGGGATCCCCACGTGCTCGATGAAGACGTCCTGGGTCGCTGCCGTGCCGCCCTGCATGCCGTCGAGCACGATCACGTCCGCGCCGGCCTTCGCGGCGAGCTTGACGTCGTAGTAGGTACGACTGGCCCCGATCTTGACGTAGACCGGCTTCTCCCAGTCGGTGATCTCGCGCAACTCCCGGATCTTGATCTCCAGGTCGTCGGGGCCGGTCCAGTCCGGGTGCCGGCAGGCGCTGCGCTGGTCCACCCCCATCGGCAGGGTGCGCATGCCGGCGACGCGCTCGGTGATCTTCTGGCCCAGCAGCATCCCTCCGCCGCCGGGCTTGGCGCCCTGGCCGAGCACGACCTCGATCGCGTCCGCCATCCGCAGGTGGTCGGGGTTCATGCCGTAGCGGGAGGGCAGGTACTGGTAGACGAGGTGCTTGGACTGGCCGCGTTCCTCGGGGGTCATCCCGCCGTCACCGGTGGTGGTGGAGGTGTTGACCTCGCTGGCGCCGCGGCCGAGCGCCTCCTTGGCCCGCCCGGACAGCGCGCCGAAGCTCATCCCGGCGATGGTGACCGGGGTCGACAGGTGCAGCGGGAACCGGGCGTTGCGGTCGCCCAGGACGACGTCGGTGTCGCACCGCTCGCGGTAACCCTCCAGCGGGTACCGCGACATGCTCGCGCCGAGGAAGAGCAGGTCGTCGAAGTGCGGCACCTTGCGCTTCGCGCCGCCACCGCGGATGTCGTAGATGCCGGTCTCGGCCGCCCGCTGGATCTCGGCGATGGTGCCGCGGTCGAAGGTGGCCGACTCGCGGAGGGCTGGGTTCTGCGTCATGGCGGTCCCCTGTCAGTACGCCGAGGCGTTGTCGACGTGGAAGTTGTAGAGCCGGCGGGCGGAGCCGTAGCGGCGGAAGGACGACGGGTCCGCGTCGATGCCGGCGGCGGCGAGCAGGCCGGTGAGCTCGGCGAGGTGCTCGGCCCGCACCTCCTTCTCCTCGCAGTCGGCGCCCAGGGACTTCACCGATCCGGCCACGTAGAGACGCGCTTCGTACAGCGAGTCGCCGAGGGCGTCCCCCGCGTCGCCGCAGACCACCAGACGCCCGGCCTGGCCCATGAAGGCGCTCATGTGGCCGACGTCGCCACCGACGACGATGTCCACGCCCTTCATCGAGATCCCGCACCGCGCCGACGCCGAACCCTCGATCACCAGCAGGCCGCCGTGCGCGGTGGCGCCCGCCGACTGGGAGGCGTTCCCGCGCACCCGCACGGTGCCGCTCATCATGTTCTCCGCGACACCGACCCCGGCGTTCCCGTTGACGGTGACCGCGGCGGTCTTGTTCATCCCGGCGCAGTAGTAGCCGACGTGCCCGTCGATCTCGACCTCGACGGCGGCGTCCAGGCCGACGGCGATGCTGTGCCGGCCGTCCGGGTGCGTGACCCGCCAGCGCGGCGCGGTCTGGGCGACGTCGGCGGCGTGCAGGGCCGCGTTCAGCTCGCGGACGCCGGAGACCGCCAGGTCGACCACGGTCGGCGCGGTGAGGTCGCCGGGCTCGACGGCCGCCTCGATCAGGGTGTCGCTCAGCGCTGCCATGCGTAGACCTCTTCCGGCTCGGGCTCGAAGATGCGGGCGGACTCGACGCCGGGCAGGCCGGCCAGGGCGCGGTACTCCGACGCCATCGCCACCCACTGCGGGGTCTCGGCGACGACGGCGGGCTTGCAGGCGATGGCGTCCCGGACGACGGCGAAGCTGTCCCGGGTGGAGACCAGCAGCGTGTAGAAGCCGTCGAAGCGCTCGCACAGGAGCTTCAGCGACTTCTCCAGGTCGTAGCCGGCGGCCAGCTGCGCGGCGACGAAGCGCGCGCCGACCTCGGAGTCGTTCTCGCTGTCGAACTGCATCCCGGCGGCACGCAGCTCACGGCGGATCGTGGCGTGGTTGGCGAAGGAGCCGTTGTGCACCAGGCACTGGTCGGACCCGACGGAGAACGGGTGGCAGCCCGCCGGCGTCACCGCGGACTCGGTGGCCATCCGGGTGTGTGCCACGCCCTGCCAGCCCTGGGCCTGCGCCAGCCCGAACTCGGTGGCCAGCGCCTGCGGGTGACCGACGCCCTTGAGCACCGCGACGTCCTCGCCCTGCCCGATGACCACCGCGTCGGGCAGGGTCTGCCGCACGGCGGCGGCGAGTGTCTCCGGGGCGGTGGCCGCGTGGACGACCAGCGTCTGGCCGGCTTCGACCACCTCGGCCTCCGGCAGCTGCGCACGCACCACGGCCCGGACGTCGTCCGCACTGCGCCCGCCGGTCAGGAGGGAGACGGTCGACTCCCCCACCGGTGACCAGCGGGGGTCGCCGTACACGGCGACGCCGGCGGAGTCCGGGCCCCGCTCGGTGACCTGGCAGAGCATCCCGGTCAGCAGCTCGCCGAGCCGGGGGTACAGCGAGGGCTCCCGCAGGTGGAGCCCGACGATGCCGCACATGGGCGGTGGTTCCTCTCGTCCGGTCGGGTCGGGGGCAGGTCAGAAGGCGGTCACGTAGCGGTCGACCTCCCAGGAGGTCACCTGCCCGTGCCACTCGAAGAACTCGTCGCGCTTCAGCCCGGCGAAGTAGCCGGCGACGCCCGGGCCGGCGGCGTCGAGGGCGCCGACGACGACCGGGTCCGCCTCCAGCGCCTCGACCGCGTGCAGCAGCGTCGGGGGCAGGGGGTTGCTGCTGTTCGCCCCCGGGTCCCCGGGGTCGGCCTCGCGCCGCACCCCGTCCAGCCCGGCGGCGAGCGCGACCGCGGCGGCCAGGTACGGGTTGGCCGCACCGTCGCCGCCGCGCAGCTCGACGCGGTTGCCGTCGGGCACCCGCAGCAGGTGCGTCCGGTCGTTCCCGCCGTAGGTCGCCGTCCGGGGCGACCACGTGGCGCCGGAGCGGGTCGAGGTCGCCCCCGTGCGCTTGTAGGAGTTCACCGTCGGGGCGAGCACCGCCTGCAGGCCGCAGGCGTGCTCCAGCAGGCCGGCGACGAACCCGTACGCCAGCGGCGACAGCCCCAGACCCCGCGGGTCGGCGGGGTCGGGGAAGGCTGGCCGGCCCTCGCGCCACAGGGACAGGTGCATGTGCAGCCCGCTGCCCGTCCGGTCGGTGAAGGGCTTGGGCATGAACGTCGCGGTCATGCCCCGCTGCTCGGCCAGCACCGAGAGCAGGTAGCGCAGCGTGACCACCCGGTCGGCGGTGGTGAGCGCGTCCGCGTAGGCGAAGTTCTGCTCGAACTGGCCGTTGGCGTCCTCGTGGTCGTTGGCGTAGTTGCCCCAGCCGAGGGCGTTGATCGCCTTGGAGACCTCGGTGAGGTGCTCGTACATCCGGGTCAGGCCGCGGGCGTCGTAGCAGGGGCGCTCCGCGACGTCCTTCGGGTCGGCGGGGTGCAGCGTCCCGTCGGGGGCGCGTTCGACCAGGAAGTACTCGACCTCCGCGCCCACCTTGAGCTCCAGGCCGAGCGCGGCGGCGCGGGCCAGCTGGGCCTTGAGGACGACGCGCGGGGCGAAAGGCCACGGTGCGCCCTCGACGTGCGGGTCACAGTGCACGATCGCCAGACCGGGCCGGATGAAGGGCACCGACATGTACGACGCCGCGTCCGGCACTGCGATCAGGTCGGGGTCCTGGGGTCGCTGGCCCATCGCACCGACGGCGTAGCCGGCGAACCCGACCCCCTCGGTCTGCAGCTCCTCGACCGCCTCGATCGGCACCAGCTTGGCGCACGGCTTGCCGGTCAGGTCCACGAACAGCGCCAGGATGAACTCGATGCCGTCGGCCCGCGCGCGGGTGGCCAGGTCGGGGGCGTCACCGGCGGCGACGCGTGGCTCGCCGGGCTCGGGCAGGGCGAGGGTGTCGGGGCGGGCGGCGGTGAGGGACACGGGGACCTCCCGGATCGGCGGTGCTCACGAGTCGTTCACTGCTGTGAACCTCTGTCGCACGACAGTGAACAGGGCTCGCGTTACCGGGCGGTTACGAGCCCTGGAGCTTCGTGTTGCCTCTCGTCCCGGAGAGCACCGGAGGCCGGCCCCTCCAGGGGCCGGCCTCCGGCTGTGCGCATCGGGTGCCGCCACGCGGGCGGCGTCGGTCAGGCCGGCGCCTGGGACGACAGGGCCGCGGGCGGCACCTGGTCGGGGCCGTACACGGTCGGCGTGACCCGCGTGGGGCCAACCCCCCGGTCGAGGTCGTAGGCGGACTCCGCGTGCAGGGCGACGTCGAGGCCGGCGTCCTCCGTCGCCGGGTCGACGCGCAGGCCGATCGTGCGCTGCAGCACCCAGGCGATCGCGTACGTCATGACGAACGAGAAGGTGCAGGTGGCCACGATCGCGGTCAGCTCCCGCCAGACGATGTCCCAGCTGCCGCCGAACAGGATCCCGGTGACGCCACCCGGGGAGTTCGACGCCCCGATGAGCATCACGCAGAGCGTCCCGGCGATCCCGCCGACGCCGTGGACGGCGAACGCGTCCAGGCTCTCGTCGACACCGAGCTTGGTCTTCCACGTGACCGCCCACGCGACGACGGCCCCCGAGACGAACCCGACGACCAGCGCGCCGACCGAGTTGACGGTGTCCGCCGACGGGGTGATGCCGACCAGTCCGGCGATCGCACCGGAGGCCATGCCCAGCGTGGTGGCATGGCCGTCGCGCAGCTTCTCCACCAGGAGGAACCCGAGGATGCCGGTGGACCCCGCGAGCAGGGTGGTGAGGACGACGTACTGGGCGAGGAAGTTGGCCCCGGCCGCGGAACCGCCGTTGAACCCGAACCAGCCGAACCAGAGCATCCCCGCGCCGAGGACGACCAGCGGCAGGTTGTGCGGGCGGTGGGTGGGGGCCCGGCGCTTGCCCAGGACCATCGCCAGCGCCAGGGCGGCGACGCCGGCGTTCATGTGCACGGCGGTCCCGCCGGCGAAGTCGTGCAGCTGCAGGACGTTGCGCATCCACCCACCGACGTAGCCGCTCTCCGGGTCGTCGAAGGTGAAGACCCAGTGGGCCAGCGGGAAGTAGACCAGGGTCAGCCACACGGCGGAGAAGACCAGCCAGCCCCCGAACTTCATCCGGCCGGCCGCGCCGCTGGCGACGATCCCGATGGTGATCGCCGCGAAGAGGATGAAGAAGGCCGCCCAGTAGAGCCCCTCGGCGCCGCCGGTGCCGCCGTCGTCGTGGAAGCCGGCCAGCCCCAGGTGGTCGACCGGGTTGCCGATCAGGCCCCAGCCGCCGAGCGAGTTGCCCGAGACGAGCCCGTAGCCGAACAGGACGTAGAGCACGCTGGTCACGGCGAGCGTGCTCATCACCATCATGAACATGTTGAGCACGTTCTTCCCGCCCAGCATCCCCCCGTAGAACAGGGCGAGCCCCGGGAACATCAGGACTACCAGCGCGAACGCTGCCAGGAGCCAGGCCAGATCGGCTGCGGGCATGGCGGACTCTCCTCAGGTCGTCCGGGCGGGACGGGTGCCACGCCCGGGAGGGTGGTCGAACCGGACGGCGAGGGATGCGTGGTGCGGGGGTGGGTCACGACGCCCGGCCGGATCTCGGCCCGGGCGACGAACGTCCTCGCACGCCGTGGTCGGTGGCCGCCCCGAGCAGGAGCCCGGGGAACTCGGCCGTATCGCAGTGCGAAACAGAGTGTCTTGAGGAGAAACGCCCTGGTGGTTACGGCGTTGTGAATCTCCGTTACGAACTCTCCCCGGCCGGCGAGCTCGCCAGGGCGCCCCGGCGCCGGCGCGCCAGGGCGCCCCGGCGCCGGCCTGCGTCGCGATGGACACCGAGTCGTTACAGCGCCGACACCCGTCGCATCGTCCACTGTCGTTACATGTCGTCCACCCACAGGGATCGCCGACCGGGTCGATCCCGTCGCTGAGAGGGCGGGCACGCACATGACCACGGACATGCAGCCGACGACGGACACCCTCGTCTTCGGGCACGCCAGCGGGACGTTCGAGGGGCTGCCGAGCATGGAGGTGCCGGACGTCAACGCCTACATCGGGGACACGTTCGCCAACCCGAAGGGCTCGCAGCTGTGCTCGGGCTTCTTCGAGCTGAAGGCCGGCGAGCCGTTGGACTACACCTACACGTACGACGAGATGAAGGTCGTCGTGGAGGGCGAGTTCCACCTCACCGACCTCGACAGCGGGCAGCAGGTCGTGGCCCGCCCCAAGGACGTGCTGTTCTTCCCCACGGGGTCGCGCATCCGGTTCTCGACGCCTGACCGGGCACTGGGCTTCTACACCGGCCACCGGTCCTTCGCGCCCTGACCGCCGGGGCCCGATCAACATGGTGCTCGAGCACACCAGCGTGCCCCGCTGGGACGCCTTCCCCCCGCCGGTGCCCCCGGCGGCCCGGCAGGTCGCCGTTCTCGGACTCGGTGCTGCGACCGACCCCACGACCGACGAGGTCGTCGCCGCCTGGGTGGCGGCCGCCCGGACCACCGGCGCCGAGGTGACCACGCTGCGAGCGACCGACTATGCGGCGGCGCGAACCTGGCTCGAGGCGGAGACACAGCGGGCGCTGGTCGGGTGGCGGCTGCTCGTGGCGGGCCCGGAGGCCGACGTCCTCCGGGCCCGTGCCCGGGCCCTGGAACTCGGCGCGATCGCGGCCGAGGTCCTCCCGTTCGTGACCGGCGTCCCGACCCGGCGGGTGCACTGCGCCCACTGCGGCACCGAGACGGAGACCACCGTCCCGGTGGACGGCACCTGCCCGTGCGCAGGCTGCGGCCGGACGCTGCACGTCCACCACCACGTGTCCCGGCGTTGGGGCACCTACCTGGGCTACATGGTCGACGCCGAGGACGCCGAGCCCGCCGGGACGGCAGCATGACCGCCACGCTGGCCCGCCCGGCGCAGGCGCCGGCCGGCCGGGCCCCGCTGCGCCTGCGCGTGGCGGAGCTCCACGCGGTGGCCACCGACATCCGGTCGGTCGTCCTGGTGGCCGCCGACGGGAGCCCGCTGCCCGGGTACCCGCCGGGCAGCCACCTGGTGCTGGCCTGCGGCGAGCGGCGCAACGCCTACTCGCTGACCGGCGACGGCGTTTCCCCGGACAGCTACCCGATCTCGGTGCTGCGCTGCCCGGACGGGAACGGCGGCTCCCGGTGGATCCACGAGCTGGCGGTCGGCGACGAGGTCGAGGCAGAGCCGCCGCGCAGCGCGTTCCCGCCGGTGACCACCGCACGACGGCACCTGCTCGTCGCAGGCGGCATCGGCATCACCCCGATGCTCTCCCACGCCCGGGCGGCGGTGCGCTGGCGCCGCGAATTCACCCTGCTCTACGGCCACCGGCCCGGCGCCGGTGCGCACCTGAGGGAGCTGCGCGAGCTGTGCGGCCCCCGCCTGGAGGAGCACCGGTCGGCAGCCGCGTTCCGGCCGGGCATCGAGGCGGCGCTGACCACCGCGCCCCTCGGCACCCACCTCTACGCCTGCGGGCCGGCGGCGCTGCTGGACTTCGTGGTCGAACGGGCCGCGCAGCTCGGCTGGCCGGAGGACCGGGTGCACACCGAACGGTTCTCCGCGGCCGCCCTCGATCCCGGCGAGCCCTTCGAGGTGGCGCTCTCGCGCTCGGGGAGACGGGTCGCCGTCCCCTCCGGCGTCAGCCTCCTCGACGCCCTCGAGCGCGCCGGCGTCACCGTGCCCAACCTGTGCCGGCAGGGCGTGTGCGGCGAGTGCCGCGTCCCCGTCCGCGCCGGTCGACCGCTGCACCGCGACCTGTTCCTCACCCCGGAGGAGAAGGCCGCCGCCGACAGCGTCATGTGCTGCGTGTCCCGCAGCACCGGCCCGTCCCTGGAGCTCGACCTGTGACCAGCACCGACCTGCGGGCGGCACCCCTGCCGCCCCGGATCACCGGCTTCCCGTTCCCGTTCCCGACCGACACGTACCGCTACAGCACGAACGTCGAGCCGGCCGGGGCGCCCCGGCCGACCGCAGCCGGCAGCTGGGGCGAGCACGTCCTCGACGTCGACGAGTTCTACGAGCGCGACACCGCCGAGTGCGCCGCGCTGCTGGCCGCGGACCCCGCTCGCGTCCAGGAGCTGCCGCACATGCGGCCGGCCTGCTGGGACGCCATGCTCCACGTGATGCGCGAGCTCCGCGCCGCCCGCCCGGACGCCTTCTCCCTGGAACCGCTCGGCGGGGACCGCTGGCGCTGGCGCAACCGGCTGCTGGGCCTGGAGCAGGAGTTCAGCTACGGCGACGACGCGTCCCTGCCCACCGACCCGCTGCGGTACATCGCACCGCAGGTGCAGGACGACCTGGTGCTGCTCGACCAGCGCGAGGGCGCCCTGTGGGCCGACGCCGGCGCGCTGACCGCGGCCGCCGACTGGTCGATGCGCTTCGACGTCGGGATGAGCTTCCCGGAGATCCACGGCCCGGTCCCGCGCGTCCACCCGGCCGGCGTGGTCAGCCGAGCCCACCAGTTCCTCATGCGCCTGCAGCCCGGGGAGGTCTACCGCCGGACCAACTGGACGATGACCGTCGGCCGGCGACTGGACACCGCGACCGAGACCTATCCCGAGTGGGGACCGGACCGACGGCTGGTGCTCCGGCAGGACCTGGGGGCGCGGCTGCACCTGCGGGTGGAGGTGCAGCACCTGATCCGGCTGGACAACTCCGGTGCGGTCCTCTTCCTCATCCGCACCTACCTGCTGCCGCTGGCCGACGTCGCCCGGGTGCCCGCCTGGCGGGACCGCCTCGCCGCCGTCCTGGCGGAGCTGCCGCAGGACATGGCCGACTACAAGGGGCTCACCCGCTACCGGGACGCTGCCGTCGCCTGGCTGCGGAGCGCGGCATGACGGCGGTGCTGCCGGTGCGCCGGACGAGCGTGCCGGAGTGGCCGGCCCAGGCGCCGGGCCTCGACCTCACCGGCCGTGCGTTCCTGCTGGTGGAGATCGGCCCCGCGGCAGCGCCCCTGGTCCGACGCTGGCTCGACGACGCCCACGAGCACGGGCGACCGGTGCAGTTGTGGGCGCCACCCCGGGTGGACGGGGCCGGTGCCGCCGAGC
Organism: Modestobacter sp. SYSU DS0657; assembly: GCF_054050925.1. Taxonomy (NCBI): domain Bacteria; kingdom Bacillati; phylum Actinomycetota; class Actinomycetes; order Geodermatophilales; family Geodermatophilaceae; genus Modestobacter; species Modestobacter sp. SYSU DS0657. Next base: position 77,277 of record NZ_JBJHAG010000011.1, read on the forward strand.
TCGGCCGCCGGCTCGGGCTGCTGCACGTCGGCGCCCGGCTGGCGGTCGCCGGACCGGAGGCCGACGTGCTGGCCGTGGTCGCGCTGGCCCGCCGGGTGGGCGTCCTGCCCGAGGAGATCACCGCCTTCGCCGTGGCGCGCGAGGAGATCGCGGTCTTCTGCGTCCACTGCAGGACGACGACACGGTTCCGGGCGGCGCCCGGCACCGAGGTCACCTGCCCGGCCTGCCGGCTCCGCCTGGAGGTCCACGAGCACGTCTCCGGGCACCACGGCAGCTACCTCGCCTCGGCGGTCGCCGGGCAGGACAGGTGACCCTCCCGTCGCCGCGGCCGCTGCGGGTCACCCGGATCGACCGGCTGACGGCGGAGGTCGTGCACCTGGTGCTGGCGGACCCGGACGGCCGCCCGCTGCCCGGGTACGCGCCCGGCAGCCACCTCGTGGTCACCGCCGGTGGCAAGCGCAACGCCTACTCGCTGACCGGCTCCGGGGCGGCTCCGGCCGACTACCGCATCTCCGTGCTGCGCCGCGACGGTGGCGGGGGGTCGGCCTGGCTGCACGACTGTCTCCGGGTGGGCGACCTGCTGCCCGTCGAGGGCCCGCGGTCGGCGTTCCCGGCCGAGCTGGCGTCGACGAAGGCGCTGCTCGTCGCCGCGGGGATCGGCGTGACCCCGATTCTGTCGCACCTGCGGGCGGCCCGGCTGTGGAGCCGCCCCGTGGAGGTGGTCTACGGGTACCACCCCGGGGCCGCGGCCCACCTCGCGGAGCTGCGCGAGGTGGCGGGCGCCGACCTGATCGAGGCGCCGGGGCGCCGCGCGCTGGCCGAGACGCTGCGCGCACGGTTCGCCGTCCAGCCGTGGGGCACGCACGCCTACGCCTGCGGACCGGCCCCGGTCCTCGACCTGTTCGCCGAGACCGCACGGGCCGCGGGCTGGCCGCCGGCGCGCCTGCACGTCGAGCACTTCGCGGCGCCGGAGCTCGAGCCCGGCCGGCCGTTCACCGCGGTGCTGGCCCGCACGGGCCGCCGCGTGGCCGTGCCCAGCGGCACCAGCCTGCTGGAGGCGGTGCTGGCCACCGGGGTCGACGTCCCGAACATGTGCCGCCAGGGGGTCTGCGGGCAGTGCCGGGTCGGCGTCGCCGGCGGACGGGTGGAGCACCGGGACCTCGTGCTGGACGACGCGGAGAAGCAGACCTCGACCACCCTGCTCGCCTGCGTGTCGCGGGCGGCCGATGCCGAACTGGAGCTGGACCTGTGAGTGACCTGACCCGGCTGCCCTGGCCGTTCGCCCCGGGCGAGCGCACCTTCCGCTACGCGGTGAACGTCGAGCCCGCCCGCCGGCGGGTCGAGACGCCGGCCGGGCACTGGGGCGAGCACGTCGTCGACCTCGGCGAGGACTACGCCGCGCAGATGGCGATGCGCCGGGAGCTGCTCGCCCGCGATCCCGGGCGCCGCCGGGTCCTGCCGCACATGGAACCCGCGTGCTGGGACATGCTGCTGTACCTGCTGCGCGAGCTGGTCGCCGCCCGCCCCGACGCGATGCACCTGGCGGCGGACGGCCGCGCCCTCTCCTGGCGCAACGACCTGCTCGGTGTGGAGCAGGACTTCGTGCTGGGTGACGCGTCGACGCTGCCCACCGACCCGCTGACCTGGATCGCCTGCCAGGTTCCCGACGACGTGCTCATGGTCAGCGACCGCGGTGGCCGGCTGTGGTTCGACGCCGCGCTGGTGACCTGGGCGGCGGCCTGGTCGGTGTCGTTCGACGTCGGCATGGACCTGGAGGAGGTCCACGGTCCGGTCCCCGGGCTCAACGAGGGCGGTGTGACCAGCCGGGCGACCACGTTCATGCGCAACCTGACCAGCGAGCAGACCTACCGGCGGGTCAACTGGACCTTCTCCGCGCACGGCTCCCCGCGCCGGGACATCAGCCTGGAGGTCAAGCCGGAGTGGGACGCCGACGTCCCGCAGCTGGTGCGCGACGGCGACTACGGCCGACTGCAGCTGCGGATCGAGCTGGAGCACCTCACCAGGCTGCCGCTGACCGGGACGCTCACGTTCAACATCCGCACCTACATGGCACCGCTGGCGGAGATCGCGCTGGTCCCCGAGTGGCGTGAGCAGCTCGCCGCGATCGTCGCCGAACTGCCCGCCGAGATCGCCGAGTACAAGGGCATCGCGCCCTACCGTGAGCAGGTGGTGGCCTGGCTGGCCGAGGCCGGGCGCGCGGGGACAGCCGCTGCGTGAGCGGCGGCGCAGCGCCGGAACCGGTCCGGTCGGCCGATCCCCCGGACGGGTCGGACGCCGCTCACCTCCCGGCGGCGCGGCAGCTCCCGGCGGCGCCCCGGACCTATGCTCGGGCGGTGGACGTCATCCCCGGCCCCGGTGCCCACGACGAGTCGCCGAGCGGCCACCTCGAGGACGTCATCGCCGTGCGGGTGCGGGAGTTCCGGCTGGCCAAGGGGATCTCGCTGGCCGAGCTGGCCCGGCTGACCGGCATGAGCAAGGCGATGCTGTCGAAGATCGAGAACGCCCAGACGTCCTGCAGCCTCTCCAGCCTCGCCCGGCTGGCCGATGCCCTCGCTGTGCCGGTGACCGCGCTCTTCCGCGGCGTGGACGCCGAGCGGGAGGCCGTCTTCACCCCCGCCGGGCACGGTGCGCAGATCGTCCGCCGCGGCAGCAACGTCGGGCACCTGTACCAGATGCTCGGGGCGCTGCGGGGGGAGCACAAGCGGATCGAGCCGCTGCTGGTGACCCTGACCGAGGCCAGCGAGGTCTTCCCGCTCTTCCAGCACCCGGGCACCGAGTTCCTCTACATGCTCGACGGCGTCATGGTCTACGGCCACGGGGACGCGCGGTACGCGATGCACCCGGGTGACTCGCTGGTCTTCGACGGCGAGGGGCCGCACGGGCCGGCCGAGCTGGTCGAGCTGCCGATCCGGTTCCTGACCGTCACGGGCTTCGGTCACCTGGCCTGAGCACCCCGAGGCGGGTGTCCGCCGCCGGCCTGCCAGGCCCGAGCCCGGTCCCACGAGCCGGGACCGTGTCCGGCCGGGTCCGCCGCCGCGATCGTCGGATCCGGGGACACGACGGGGTGGGCGGTGGGCAGCGCGCCGGAGTCTCCTCCTCTCCCGCCGGGGTCGTCCGCCCGGGGCGCCGACGAGAGTCGTTCGGCGGAGCCGGACCGGCGCGGTCCTTCCTACCGTCCCTTGCCGTCCAGCCAGGAGCGGCGAGCAGGGGGAAGCAGTGGACGAGTACGACGTCATCCTGGTCGGTGGCGGCAGCGCGGGGTCCGTCCTCGCCTCCCGCCCCTCGGAGGACCCGGGCCGATCGGTCCTGCTGCTGGAGGCCGGCGGTCCGGGCGGCCCGCGGACATGCGGTCACCGGCGGCCTGGCGCCGCATCGCGCACGGGGACATCGACTGCGGCTGCACCACGACGCCCCAGCGAGAGCTGCACGACCGCGTCATTCCCTGCCCGCGGGGCGCGGTCCTCGGCGGCAGCAGCGCCGTCAACGCGATGATGCACATCCGGCTCGCCGCACCTGCTGCTGCGTTCGAGGATCGGGCCCGCCGCGCAGCCGCGGTCCGCGGGGGGCGAGGTGCTGCTGGACCTGCCCGCGGTCGGCCAGCACCTGAAGGACCACCCCCAGGCGGCTGATCTCGTCGCCGGCGGCATGAGCGCCACCGCGACCGCGTGATCCGCCGGGGCCGTCCTTCGCAGCCACAACCGAGACGTCAATGACCGCCGATCACCCGGCCGCCGCCCCCGGTGGGCCGCCGGCCACCCACCCGCAGCCGCTGGTGCACGTGTTCTCCGTCAGGCACTGCACGGACGCGATCGTGCGGGGACGGCGACCTCAGTTGGCGCTGGTCGCCCGGCGTCGTACCCGTCGGTCGAACCGGTCGAGCCGGCCGCCCACCGGCCGGCCGACGTACCTGCCCAGCACCACGCCGGCGGCCAGAGCCAGCCCGATCGCCGCTGCGCCCACGAGCTCGTTGACCCCGCTCCGGACGTCCGCCTCCACGACGATCGCGAAGAGGCCCCGGTAGATGGCGAGTCCGGGCAGCAGCGGGACGATCCCGCAGATCACGACGAGCAGCGGAGGGATCCGCAGCCGATCGGTCAGCGCCTCCCCGCAGAAGCCGACGACCACGGCCGCTGCCGCGCTCGCCACCGCTGAACCGGCACCCAGCGAGCCGGCCGCCGACGACGTCGTCCACGCCAGCGCACCGGCCACCGTGGCGACCCCGACGGCCTGCGGGCGGGCGTGCGACGCCAGCGCCCAGAACCCGGCCATCCCGGACGCCGCGACCAGCGCCACGACGAACGGCACGGTGAACGTCGCCGGGTCGACCACGCGCAGTGGGACCTGCGCCCGCTGCGCCAGGTCCAGCACGGCGGCGATGCCGACGACGATGCCGGTCGTGAACGTCAGCACCTGGAAGGCCCGCGCGGCGGCGGTGACCGGGAACCCGTTGATCGCGTCCTCCGCGGCGCTCACGAAGGAGAGCCCCGCCAGGAGCACCACGATCCCCGCGGCGACGACCAGCGAGCTGCGGACCTGGACGTCCCCGACGACGAGGAGGACGGCCGACCCCGTGGCCACCGCGGCGCCGGCTGCCTGCTGGAAGAACGTCGGGAGCCCGTGCCGGTCCAGGACTCGGATGACCAGCTCGATCGCGGCCGTGGTGAGCGCCGCGACCAGGGCCACCAGCCAGCCGCCACCGAGCAGGAAGGCGACGCAGCCCGCCATGCCCGACCAGCCGAGTGCGTGGATCCGCCGGCGGTAAGGGTGCGGCGCGGACAGGACGTCGTCCAGCCGACGTTGCGCGTCCTCGATGAGCAGGCCCTCGGCCGCGATCGCTCCCGCGAGGTCGGCGATCCCCTGGAGCCGGGTGTAGTCCAACCCCCGCGGGCGCACGATGCGCATCAGCATCAGCGGTGGGACGTCGTCCGGGTCGTAGCTGACCGTCAGCGAGGTGAAGGTGAGGTCGACCTGGCAGTTGCTCAACCCGTAGGCCGCCGCCACCCGCAGCACCGTGGCGGTGACGTCGGCTGCGGAGGCACCGACCGCCATCATCGACTCCCCGATGCGGAGGGCCAGACCGAGCGCCGCCCGCGCGGTGGTCGCATCGACCGGGCTGGGCCGGGAGCGCAGGGCGAAGGGCTCCGTCGGCGGCCCGGAACCGGAGATCGCCTTCCGCGCCCGGTCCGGCAGGCGAACGAACCGCGGCCTGCGGTCCCGGGTCGTCAGGCGCACGTCTCCAGGCTACGGATCCCTGCCGAGGAACCGCGGCCGACGACCACCAGGGGCACTGTGGCTCTCCTTACGGCGCGACCACCGACGCCGCCGAGCCAGGTCTGCCCGTCACGCCCTGGCCCGACCACCATGCGAGCCGTGCAGATCACTCGCTTCGGTGGGCCCGAGTTGATGGACGCCATCGACCTCCCCGACCCCACCCCCGGCGAGGGTCAGCAGTCCTACGAGGTGCCCTCCGCCGGCGTCAACCACGCCGACATCCACCACTGGCTGTCGCGCGACTGACCTGCGCATCCCGCTCGTCCCGTGCTGTCCCATCCCCGCTGGCCATCGGCCGCTCCGGGTGGTCGGAGGCCTCATCGCGGAGCCCCGCTCCCCGGCCGGGCTCGCCGACTCCAGGCGGCACGCTGTCCCGCACGTGGCCCCACCGGGTGGGCGGGCAGCTGACCCGAGCGCTCCCGGCGGGCCGACGTGTCCTCACGATCGGACCTCCTCGGTCCTGCTCTGGAGGGAACGGGCCCGCAGGACCGTCCGGGCCCGGCCCGCCCGACGGCGGATCAGCCACTCGGCGACCGCCAGGTTGATCACCCAGCCGGCGCCCATGACGAGGGCCTCAGCGGTCGCGCCGGGCGGGCCGGCGACCAGGAGCCAGAAGGCGTTGGTGAACACCTGCGTCCCCGCGCCGAGGCCGAGGGCGTAGCCACGCAGCATCCAGGCCCGGTGCCGTCGGATGTCGCCGCCCAGGACGGCCACGACGCCGAGCGCGAGGGCCCCGGTCATGCCGATCCCCGCCGCCGAGCGGAATGCGGTCAGCAGTCCGCCGTCGACTTCGGTGATCACGAGGGTCAGCCAGAGCCCGCTCAGCGCGGCGACGAGGCCGGCGGGGACCGCCAGCCGGCCCGTCGTCCGGTGCCAGCGCGGCCGGGCCCGGCCGGTGCCGGGCACGAACTGGAACGCGCCCACGACCGTGAAGACCGCGGCGCTGACGATGTGCACCACCAGGGACGTCGGCGCGTCCGCGGAGCGTGGCGCCTCCGGCAGGACGGCCGCCCCGCCGGTGAGTTCGACGAGGCGGGCGCCGCCGGCCGCGAGCGGCACGAGGGCCAGTGCGATGAGCGCGGCAGGGACCAGCCACTGCTGCCGTCGGCGGGATGTCGTGCCTGCTGCTGCGGTCATGCACCGAATCGTCGGGACGTCGGGGCTCGCGGTCATCGCCGGAAAGGCCGGTTCCGGCACCGTGCTCCGGTCGGAGCCGGCGGTCGTACTTCCGGCCGGCTAGTGGCCGGGGAGCCGTCGCGGGACGCGGTGCGTCTCGTGGGCCCAGATGGCGATCTCCACGCGGTTCCGGGCGCCGAGCTTGGTCATGAGGCTGGCGACGTGGGTCTTGACCGTGCTGAGCGTGATGTGCAGCTCGCGGGCGATCTCGTCGTTCGACCGTCCTCCCGCGACGGCGGCGAGGACCTCCTCCTCCCGGTCGGTGAGCGGGTCGATGGGCTGGACCGGCGGCGCGGCGGGCCCGGCCCCGGCGAAGGCGCTGAGCAGCCGGGCGGTCACGTTCGGCGCGATCAGGGCGTCGCCGCGAGCGGCGGCGTGCACGGCTTGGGAGAGCAGGTCCGCACCTGCGTCCTTGAGCAGGAACCCCCGGGCTCCGGCGCGCAGCGCGGCGTACACGTACTCATCCAGGTCGAAGGTGGTGATCACGACGACGGGGATCGGGTTGTCGACGCCTGGCCCGGTGAGCAGGCGGGTGGCCTCGAGACCGTCCGTGCCCGGCATGCGGATGTCGAGCAGGCAGACATCGGGGCGCAGTCGCCGGGCCACCTCGACGGCCGCCCGGCCGTCCGCGGCCTCCCCCACCACCTCGATGCCCGGCTGGCTGTCCAGGATCATCCGCAGCCCGGTGCGCACGATCTCCTGGTCGTCCGCGACCACCACCCGCACGGTCACGCCGGTCCTCGCCGGGGCAGCGCAGCCTCGACCGTCCAGCCTCGCTCACGCCCCGGCCCGGCGTCGAACGTGCCACCGAGCAGGTGCACCCGCTCGGCCATGCCACGCAGGCCGAAGCCGGGCTCGCGCGGGCGGCCGGGACCGCCCTCACCGTCGTCGCTGACCCGCACGTGCACCCAGGCATCGTCGACGACCAGCCGCACCTCGACCCCGGTGGCACGCCGGGCATGCCGCCTGGCGTTGGTGATCGACTCCTGGACCAGGCGGTAGACCGCCGTGGCGACCGGCGGGGAGACCCCGGCGACCTCGCCGACGACCTCGACCTCGACGTCCGGACCGTCGGTGCCGCGCCGCGCCAGCGCCTGCAGGTCGGCGAGCCCGGGGGTGGGCGACAGCTCTGCAGGCTCCTCCCGGCGCAGCACGCGGACCATGCTGCGCATCTCGGCGAGCGTGCGGGCCGCCTCTGCCTCGATCAGCCGCAGCGCCTCCGCGGCGGCGCCCGGGCGCGCCGCCGACGTGGCCAGGCCCGCCTGGGCACGGATGGCGATGGCCGACACGTGGTGGGCGACGGTGTCGTGCAGGTCGCGCGCGAGATCCGCCCGTTCCCGGGCGGCCACCTGGTCCAGTTCGCGGGACCGGGCGCGTGCCCGGTAGCGGACAGCCGCGCCCAGGGCCAGGGCCGACAGCAGGATGGCGAAGCCGCCGATCGCATCACCCGGGGACGTCGCGCCCACGACCAGCGAGGAGGTGGCGCTCGCCACCAGGAGCGCCGTCCCGGCGAGAGCCGCACGACCGGAGCCCCACCGCATCACGGTGTAGGCCGGGACCAGCGCGACCACGGCGGAGTACAGACCCTCGTCGTCGCCGGTCAGGACGGCGAGGACGGAGAGGCCTGCGAAGAAGACGGCAAGGGTGAGCAGCGGTCGCGCACGGCGCCACAGCAGGGCCGGGACGAGGGCGCAGAAGACGGCGACCTGCACCCAGCGGAACGGCAGCTCGGGCCGGAGGGCGCCCTCGACCACGGCGGCGCACGGCACCAGGACGACGAGCACCCAGTCCCACCAGACCCTGGCGGGCGGGTCCGGAGGCCTCGGTTCGGTCCAGACCGAGCGCAGCAGTGCGTGCACCGGGTCACCGTACGAGCCGGCCGGCCGGACGCTGATCAGCCGGAAGTACCAGATTCGCGACCGTGGACGTCGGCCACCCGTCACCTGGGACCGCGGCACGACGGATCCCGGGGCAGCTGCGCGTTCCACGGACAGCTGTCCCATCACCCAGGCGGGGCCAGCAGCTCTAGGAGGTGAACTCCGCCGGGGTCGACGTCGCGGACGCCCACCACCGGCTGTCGCGCTGCTGACCTGATCGCTCGACACCGGCGACCGAGGCGGGCCGTGACCCGCATAACAAGGACCCGCGCGAGCTCGTCGGTGAGCTGTCCGCCGTGAGCGACGAGTTCCGGACCCGCTGGGCGGCACACGACGTCCGGATCCACCGCACCGGCGTCAAGCAGTTCCGCCACCCCGCGGTCGGCACGCTCGACCTGGTCCACCACTCGTTCACCGTGCCGACCGAGGACCACGGCGAGCTCTCGATGACCACCTACACCGCCGAGCCGGGGACGTCGTCCGAGGACACCCCTCGAGGTCCTGGCCCGCTGGGCGGCGACCAGCACCACCATCGACGACCAGCCCCGCTCCGATGGTCGGTCGGCCGTGACCTCTCCCGCTGGGCCCTTCCACTTGCCCCACTCCGTCCCCGGGGACGGCAGTAGCTGATCTGCGCGTCCAGCTGCGGCGTCGTCGGGCGCTGTGCTCAGTCGACGGGGAAGCCGGGCGGCACCCGGGTCGGTCCGGCCTCCGGCGGGCGTGGCTGGTCCTGTGGGTGCAACCGGACCGCCACCAGGGCGACGTCGTCCTCGGGTGCGCCGGGCAGCATCCGGGCCAGCAGTTCGTCGCACAGCTCGTCGAGGTCGTGGCCGGCCAACTCGGCCAGGGTGGCCTGCAGGCGGGCCAGCCCCTGGTCGAGGTCCTGGTCGCGGCGCTCCACCAGCCCGTCGGTGTACAGGACGACGACCGCCTCGCGGTCCAGCGTGGCCTCCCACTCCCGGCGGGGCGCTGCGGCGTCGACCCCGAGCAGCAGGTCGGCGCGCTCGGCGGTGAGCACGGTGACGGTCCCGTCCGGCATGACCGCCATGGGCGGCGGGTGCCCTGCGTTGGACCAGCGCAGCCGGGTCAGCCGAGCGGCACGCTCGTCCTCGGTCTGTTCCAGTCGCGCCACCACCGTCGTCGCCAGGATCGGCGACTGCAGGGTCTCCATCACCTGCTCCACCTGACGCAGGACCGCGGCCGGGCCGTCGTGGTCGAGCGCACCCACGGTCCGCACGATGCTGCGGATCTGTCCCATGGCCGCAGCGGCAGCGACGTCGTGGCCGGCCACGTCGCCGATGACCATCAGCGTGGCGCCGCCGGGTTGCATGAACGCGTCGTACCAGTCACCGCCCACCTCGGCTGCCTGGGCAGCGGGCACGTAGCGGACCACGATCTGCAGGTGGTCCGGTTCCGGCGGCGCGGTGAGCAGCGACCGTTGGAGGCCCTCGGCCAGCCCCCGCTGCTGCCGGTACAGCCGGGAACTGTCCAGCACCAGCCCGGAACGGGCGGCGACGTGCCGGGCGGTGACCAGGTCCTCGGGGGTGAACGGCCCACGAGACGGGCCGTTCACCAGGGACAGCAGGCCGACCGGCCCCGACCGGCCCGGCAACGGCAACACGACCACCGCGTCCGGAGCGAGCGCCGCCACCAGGTCACGGGCCGGGCCGGGCACGAACATCGGCAGGACCCGGGCGGTGGCGTCGGCGTCCACGCTCTGCACCTGCCCGGTGCGCAGCGCCTCGGTGATGAGCGCGTCGTCCTCCAGTGAGCTCAGCCGGGACTCGGCGTAGGCACCGACGGTCTCCTGCATGCCCGGGTCGGTGTGCCGCCAGGCGGCCGGTCGCAGGCCACGACGGGAGCCGGCGGCCTGGTCGTCGTCGATCAGGGTCACGATGCACCAGTCGGCGATCGCGGGCACGGCCAGCTGGGCCAGCCGGTCGGCGGCCTCGTCGGCGTCCAGGGTGCCCACCAGGTCCTCGGTGATCCGGCTCAGCAGGTGCTGCCGCGCCGCGGCCCGCTCGGCCTGCTGCTGCAGCAGTGCCCGGGCGGTGATGTCGACGAAGTGCAGCGCGAGCCCGGTCCGGTTGGGCACCGCCCGCACCTCGACCCAGACGTCCAGCGGTTCGGGGTAGTGGGCGTCGAAGGACACCGGTTCCCCGGTGTCGGCGGCACGCCGGTAGTGGGCCTCGAACTCCGTGCCGACGGTCGCCGGGAACGCCTCCCACAGCGTCCGGCCCAGCAGAAGCTCCCGCGGACGGCCGGTGATCCGCTCGGCCGCGGCGTTGAGGTGGGTGATCACCCAGCCGGAGTCCAGCGCCATGAACCCGACGGCCATGGACTCCAGCGCCTGCACCGCCTGGCCCAACGGCTCACGCTGGGCCGTGGTGTCGTGGACGACGCCCACGAGGTGCGCGCCGCTGCCCCCCGCACCGCCCAGCACCTGGCCCCGGGCGGCGACCCACCGCGCGGATCCGTCCGGGAACACGATGCGGTACTCCGCGTCATAGGAGTCGCCGGACTCGATGGCGCCCCGGACACGGGCCACCACCTCCGCGACGTCGTCCCGGTGCACGTGCGCGTAGACGTCCTCCGGGCGGCCGCTGAAGGACCTCCGGTCCATCCCCGACAGCTCCAGCAGCTGGTCGTCGACGACCAGCTCACCACTGGTCAGGTCCAGGTCGAACGTACCCACCTGCCCGGCGTCCAGCGCCAGCATCCAGCGGGACCGCTCGAACTCCTGCTGCCCCAGCAACTGCTCCGTGTGGGCCGCCGCGTCATCGGCGCGCTGCTGCGCGGCCTGCAGCTGGAGCTGCGAGCTGCATGCCTCGGCCAGGTCGGTCAGCACGGCCAGGTCGTCGTCGGTCCAGGTCCGCGGCCGGCTGTCGATGGCGCACAGCGACCCGACCACCACACCGTCGGCGTCGGTGAGGGGCACCCCGGCGTAGGCGATGACGTGCAGGTCCGGGATGGCCAGGTTGTCCGCGACCAGCGGGTCGGTGCGGGCATCGGTGATGACCAGCGGTGCGCCGGAGCGCACCACGTGCTGGCAGAAGGAGTGGCTCAACGGTGTGCAGCGGGTCGTCTGCCACGGCTCGGGCAGCCCGGCGGCGCCGGGGAAGACCTGCTGGTCGGCTGACACCAGGGTGACGAGGGCGACCGGTACGTCCAGCTGGCGGCGGACCAGGCGGGCGAACCGCTCGAACGCCGGGTCCGACTGCGGCGGCAGCGAGGTGCCCGCAGGCAGCGAGCCGGTCACACGACCCCCTGGCGACGGGGACTCGACGGCCGATGTCCCGATGAGCGAGCCTGGCGATGATACCGAGCCACCGGCCTGCCGAACGGCGCCCGACGGCGACGCCGTCGCTCCGGTCGAGTTCGGCCGCACCGCAGCGACGTCCACGCCCGACGGGCGGTTCTCGGCAGGCGGGGGGTCAGCTCCAGTGGGTCGTCAACCGCACGCTGATGCCCGTCTCGTCGCGGCGGATGGCGACGTGGTCGCACAGCTGGCGGGCGAGCCACAGGCCCATACCGCCGTGGGAGAGGTCCTGCCCGTGCGCCGGCCCGTACCCGGCGAACGGGTCGTCCCAGCCGCGCCCGGAGTCCCGGATCGTGCACACCAAGGTGCCCGGCTCGACCCACAGCTGCAGGCCGACCGGGGGGCGGCCGTGGCGCACGGCGTTGGAGGCCATCTCGTCGACGGCGAGCAGGAAGTCCTCGATGAGGTCACCGGGCCCGTCCACTGCCGCCAGCCGGTCGCGCACGGTGTGCCGCAGCCCGATGAAGTCGCTGACGTCCTCGACGGCCAGGGCCGGCGCGGTCGACTCCAGCGGCTCGACCGGCACCGGCAGGGTGGCCGCGTACCGGGCCGGGTCGACGAAACCCGGGTTGCTCACCCGACCTTCGGGACCGCGCCGGTACGGGTGCGTGTGGACGGCGGTGTCCAGGACCTCCTGGGGCAGCCGCTGGGTGTCGAACACACACAGGCCGGTCAGGGGCAGGCCCGCGAACGCGTGGTTGATCACCGACTCGTAGCGCTGCCACTCCCGCCGGTCGGCGACGGTGATCCCGAAGTCGACCTCGCCGACCACCCGTGCCCGCGCACCGGGGGCGGCGTACTCCGTGGGCACCTTGCGGAACGTCGTGATGGCGGTGGGCGTGCGCGACCGGTACAGGGCGCGCCGCTCCAGGACGACGACCCGTGGGTCGTTGCCCACCGCCTCGCGGACGAGCCCGGTGTTCTCCTCGCTGACGGCGATGACCGCCGCCTCACCGAGGGCCAGGCCCTCCAACAGGAAGGAGCCGGCGACGGCGGCGAGCTCGTCCGGGGAGTCGTAGAACAGTGCGTCGTGCTCGAAGCCCACCTCGTGTGTCCTCCGTTCCTGCCCGAACACACCGTCCGGGCGTCGCGACCACGTCGGACACGTGCCGCTGTTCCACCGACCATGGTCCATGACCACCCTCGGGTCAGCGCGGCGAGGCCGCCCGGGAGCGCGCGGCCCCTGCCACCACCCGGCCCGAGGTGTCACCCGAACTCCTGCCGCACCGCATGCCCGGGGCGGGACCCAGGAGGTCGTCAACGGGGTCGCTCTGGCATCGCTGCCATGCGATCAGTGCAGATCACCCGCTTCGGCGGGCCCGAGGTCCTGGACGTCGTCGACCTGCCCGACCCCACGCCCGGGGACGGCGAGCAGCTGTATGCGGTGAGCTCCTCGGGGGTGAACTACGCCGACACCCACCACCTCCTGTCTCGCGACGTAGACGAGCGTCATCGCGGGATCAGCTCTCACTGGTGAACGGCTCGCGTGGGGGTTCACGTCGCCCTCGGACACAGACGAGAAGCCCCACGGTCAGCGAGCGGGGTATCTGTCGTCCTCCGGCTGGGAGACGTCCCCGTCGTCCCGGACACCGTCGGCGGCGGCCGGGAGCACGTCAGCGCTGAGCGGCGCGGTTGATGGCGACGACCTCGTCGAGGGAGGGGAACGCCCCGAGACCGGCGAAGTGCTCCATCAGGCTGTCCCGGTTGCGCGGGGCGTCGGCCCTGTCCGCGCCGGCCAGCGCCCGCCGCAGCTCATCGCTGTCCAGCTCCGTGCAGTAGGCAGGCGTCCCCGGCTGCTGGCGCCACGAGTCGGCGAGGCTGCCGGCGTCGAAGCCGTCGAAGCCGGTGTCCTCGACCAGCGCCATGCCGAGCGCCCGGTCGGCTTCGGCGTCCGCGGCGACGGGGATCGCGATGCGGCCGGGGGTTCCTGCCGGCGTGTTCTTGGTGGCGAAGGAGCCGGAGAGGATGGCGTTCCACGCCTTGACGACGGGGCGGCCGAGCTGTTCGGCGACCCACAGGCTCTCGACCTGGCCGTCGTCCAGCGCCGCGATGCGGCCGTCGCGGAACGGGTAGTAGTTCGAGGTGTCCAGCAGCACAGCGGTGTCGGACAACTCGTCGACCAGGGGCCGGATGTCCGGGATCCGGGCAAACGGGATCGAGACGATCAGCGCGCCGACGTCGGAGACGACGTCGCGCGCGTGCACGGCCCGGCCGCCCGAGGCGGTCACCTCGGCCGGGATGGTCTCCGGGCCGCGGGAGTTGGCCACCTTCACCTCGTGCCCGGCGGCGCTGAGTCGCTGGGTCAGGGCGGCGCCGATGTTGCCGACGCCGAGGATGCCGATCTGCATGGTGGGGTGCTCCTTCGTTCGAGCCGTCAGGCCGGTTCGGTGGTGTTCGCGGTCGTGTGGGCTGGCGCAGATGCCCGGCCCACGACGAGGCTGCCGAGGACTGCGCCGAGGCCGATGACTGCCGCTGTCACGAAGGCGGCCTGCCCAGCGGACTCGGCCTGGGCCGGGGTGAGCACGCCGGCGTCCGCGGCGTCGGCGCCGATGGTGTAGGCGGAGACGAGCACGGCCCCGCCTGCGGCGCCGGCCAGCTGCTGGATGGTCGTGAAGGCGGCAGTGCCGTGCGGGTAGAGATCGGCGCGGAGGCCCGCCAGCGCCGTCGTCGTCATGGGTGCCCACATGAGGGCCTGCGACGCGGACATGATCAGGTAGGCGGCCAGGGCCGTCCCGACCGCCGTGTCCTGGTCCACGGTGCTGAGGAACCACAGGGACGCCACCCAGACGACCGCGCCGGGGATCGCCAGGGGGCGAGGGCCGACCCGGTCGTACACGCGTCCGCCCAGCGCGGAGACGATCGAGATGGCCGCCCCGCCCGGCACGAGGAACAGGCCCAGCGCAAGCGTGCTCAAGCCGAGGACGCTGGTCAGCACCAGCGGCAGCACGATCAGGCTGCCGAAGCCGATCATCGCGAGCACGAGCATCACCAGCAGCGACAGCGTGAACGACCGGGACCGGAAGATGCGCATGTCGATCAGGGCGTGGCCGGACCGCTGCAGGGCGACCTGGCGCGCGACGAAGGCCGCGACGCCGCCCACGCCCACCGCGATCGGGACGTAGGGGGCGACGGGCGCGTGCCCGGACACCGACTCACCGATCGACGCCAGCCCGTAGACCAGCGCGCCGAAACCGACCGCGGACAGCACCAGGGACAGCACGTCGAGGCTGACCGGCTCGGGCGTGGTGATGTTCCTGAGCTTGAGCGCCCCGAGCACCAGGGCGAGGACGGCGATCGGCAGCATGAGGATGAACAGCCAGCGCCAGCTGAAAGCGGACAGCACGACTCCGGACAGCGCGGGGCCGACCGCCGGCGCGACGGCGGGCACGGCCGTGACGATCGCCATCACCGCGCCGCGGCGGGCGACGGGGACCAGCCGCATGGCGGTGGTCATCAGCAACGGCAGGAAGACCGCGGTCCCGACGGCCTGGATGATCCGGCCGGCGAACAGGACGCCGAAGCCCGGGGCGAGGGCGGCGACCGCCGTGCCGACGGTGAACAGCGACATCGCGCCCAGGAAGATCGTGCGCAGGTGGAAGCGACGCATCACAAAGCCGGTGGCCGGGATGAGCACGGCCAGCGTGAGCAGGTAGCCGGTGGTGAGCCACTGACCGGTGGTCGGGGTGATGCCGAGGTCGGCGATCAGGGTGGGCAGGGCGACCCCGAGCATCATCTCGTTGAGCAGGACGGTGAACGTCGAGGCCATGAGCAGGCCGATGACGAGGGCGCTCCCGGGGGCGAGCCGGTCGCTGGAGGAGAGCTGCGGTGCGGGCGGCGCGAGGCCGGGTGCCGGAGGGTCCTGGATGGCCATGTCGGTGCTCTCTGTCTTCAGGGGTGTGAGCGGGGATCAGCTCGACGCCTGCGCCGCTCCGGCGAGGCGCAGGTCGAGTCCGTACTGGGCGGGCGCGCCGAGGTGGTCGCGCAGGGTGGCGCCCTCGTAGTCGCGGTGGAACAGGCCCCGCTGCTGCAGCAGCGGCACGACCTGGTCGACGAAGGCGTCGATGCCGTCGGCGTAGACGTCGATGGCCAGCGAGAACCCGTCGCAGGCGCCGGCCTCGAACCACTCCTGCATGTGGTCGGCGACGTCGGCGGCCGTACCGGGCACGACCGGGTGGTAGTCGATGACCCCGTGGGCCAGTACGTCGCGCAGCGACCAGCCTTCCCGCGCGATCTTCAGCGCGTGCGGCGCGCGGGGGTCTCCCGGGCTGGGTCGGGCCTCGGCGAGCTGGCGGGCGGTGAGCGGCTCGTCGAGCTGGCTGGCATCCACGCGCAATCCGAGCATCGCCCCGAGGTAGACCACCCGCTGCTCGACGTCGACGACCTCGTCCAGCTGCTGGCGCCGGTCCAGTGCGGCCCGCCGGGACGGCGCGATGCTGGGCATGAACCCGGCGAACAGCTTCACTTCGTCGGGGTCGCGTCCGACGCTCTCGGCGGCCGCCCGCAGCGCCGTCCGATGCGCCCTGCCCTCCTCGATGCTGAACGGGTTGGCGTACACGCCGCTGGCGTAGCGCGCGGCCACCTCCAGCCCGTTCCCGCCCCCACCGGCCTGGAAGACGACCGGCTGCCCCTGCTCCGACGGCGGAATGGGCAGCGGGCCGCGCGACGCGACGTAGCGGCCCTGCAGGTTCACCGGCTGGATCTGGCTCGTGTCGGCGAACTGCTTGCCGGCGACGTCACGCACCCAGGCGTCCTGCCCCCAGCTCCCCCACAGCGCCTGCACGATCTGGATGACCTCGTGGGCGCGCTCGTACTTCTCGGCACGAGGAGGCAGCGTGATGCCGAAGTTCGCTGCCGCAGCCGGGAGCGAGGTCGGAACCGCGTTCCACCCCGCGCGGCCGTGGCTGGCCACGTCCAGGGCCTTGAACTGGCGCGCGATCGTGTACGGCTCGTTCAACGTCGTCGAGGCGGTGGCCACCAGGCCGATGCGCTCGGTGGCGCGGGCCATCGTGGTCAGCACCACCAGCGGGTCGATGGCATGGTTCGGGACCGCGCGCTCGATGTCGTTCTCCAGCGCCGGGGTGTCGGCCAGGAAGACCAGCTGGATCTTCCCTCGCTCGGCTGCCTGGGCGTGCCGGGCGAAGACGTCCATGTCGGTGTAGCTCGACAGGTCCACCCCCGGCATCCGCCAGGACCCGGGCTGGGAGCCGTAGCCGTTGGCGATCTGGATGGCCAGGAGCAACTGAGGGCTGGGCACGACTGTTCCTTCGATGAGAGGTGAGCCGGCACCGTCACCGGCTGTCCGGCGTGCGGTGCTCGCCATGCAGCAGAAGAGGAGATACTCTCCGCTTGGCTCACGCCAACATACGGAGACTGTCTCCGCTTTGTCAACGAAGGGTGGTCGGTCGTGTCCGAGACAACAGGAACGCGCGAGCGCCGACCCCGGCCGGACGCGCTGCGGAACCGGACCCACATCCTCGACGTCGCCGAGAGGCACTTCGCCGAGCACGGCGTCACCAGCTCCCTGGATGCCATCGCCAAGCGGGCCGGTGTCGGTCCGGGCACTCTGTACCGGCACTTCCCCAACCGGGACGCACTGCTCGATGCCCTGCTGACCGCACGGGCGGAGGAGCTGGTGGCCCGACGCGACGCCATCCGGCACGACGAGCGGGATGCCACGGAGGCTCTGGCCCAGTGGCTGGACGCGCTGGGCGTCTGGGCCACCGCATTCGACGGACTGCCCGAGCCCCTCCGAGCGGCCCTGGACGAGAAGACCTCGCCGTTGGCCCTCACCTGCCAGGGTTTCGTCACGACCACCGACGAGTTCCTCGCAGCAGCGCAGGAGGCCGGCGGCGCCCGCCCCGGAGTGCGCGGCCGGGATCTGTTCCTCGGGGTGCTCGCCACCAGCTGGGTGGGCGGAGCCGCCATGGCTGACGACTCGTCGACCGCAGCACTCAACGCTCTGATGAGGGCCGGATGGGAGCTCCCGCGGACCAGCACCCCCGACCACTGAGTCGCGGTCCCGCCGATCTGGGAGCCGGTGGGACAGCTCCTGCTTCCCGGTGTCCACCGCCCCTGGGACACGACGAGACCCCCCGGTCAGCGGACGTGGGGGTTCTGTCGTGGCTGCGGTCGGCCCAGATCCCCAGCGACCGGATGCTCCTCCTGCCCTGTTCGCCTGCCCCCGCGATGGGGGCTGCGCCCACGAGACGGCTGCTCACGACGCTGGAGCCTGGCGGAGGACGCTCCGGCGTGCCGTCGTCAGCGGCCAGCCTGGGCGACGTCCTCGGGGCGGCGGTGCGGGCCACGGGGCCGGGTCCGTGGCTTGAGCTCGCTGACGAGCACGCCGGCCACGACTAACGCGGCGCCCACGATGGCCAGGCCGGGCAGTCGGTCGCCGGCGAGGCGGCCGATGATGCCGCCCCACACCGGCTCGCCGGCGTAGATGACCGTCGCCCGGGTCGGTGACACCGACTGCTGCGCCCAGTTCATGGTGATCTGGATGAGACAACTGGCGGCCCCGAGGCCGATCGCGGCGACGAGCCAGAGCCAGGAGAAGGACGGCAGGGCCTCACCCACCACCGGCACCATCGCCAGGGACAGCCCGCCGCCGACGAGCAACTGCACCACCGTGACCCGGCCGAGGTCGACGGTGCCGGCGACGAGGCCGATGAGGACGATCTCCGCAGCGATGGCGATGGTGCTGATCAACGTCAGCACCTCGCCGGTGCTCAACGTCAGCCCTGCCGACCCGGGGTCGGCCAACAGGATGAGTCCGGTGAGGGCCAGCGCCACCCCGGCCCAGGCCGCCGGCTTGGGGGCGCGGCGGAACGCCGCCCACTGCAGCAGCGGCACCAGCGGGACGTAGAGCGCGGTGAGGAAGGCCGAGGTGCTGCTGGGGATCGTCTGCAGCCCGACGGTCTGCAGCGCGTAGCCGCCGAAGATCGTCACGCCGATCGCCGCCCCCGCACCCAACTCACGGCGGGTCAGCCCGCTCATCGTGCGTCGGAAGACGACCAGGCTGATGGCCCCGGCGGCGAGGAAGCGCAGGGCGACGAAGAGCAGTGGCCCGCCGTGCTGGACCGCCAGGTGGACGACGAGGAAGGTCGTGCCCCAGACCGCGGTGACGGCGACCAGCGCCAGCTCCTGCCGGCTGAACCGGACACCCCAGCGGGGCCGACAGCTCAGGTCCAGCGTCTCGCTCACCCGTCGGCCGGCCGGGCGCGCCAGAGGTCGTCGTGGGCGTCGTGCCGGGCGTTGCTCAGCACGGTGCGCCTGCGTCGGCGCGGGCGAGCAGCCTGCGGTGGAAGCTGGCGTCCAGGCTGTGGGCGAGCAGGCCCTCGATGAGCGCGTCGGCTGCTGCATGGGCGTCGTCGTCGGTCAGCGGGTCGAGCACGTCGAGGATGAACACGGCGTTGGTGGTGGCGGTGGTGATGCCGGTGCGGGTGCACTGGCGCCAGTTCCAGCGGCGGCAGGTGACGCCGGTGTCGTCGCGCCAGACGACCTCGCCGACCTCGGGGTGCTCGATGACGGTCTCGCCGCCGGCGACCGTGTCGAAGGTCTCGGTGCCGTCGGCGCGGACGAGTCGCGGCGGGCCGGCGTAGGCGGCACGGTCCTCCCCACCGAAGGGCAGCATCGAGGCAATGGAGACGGCGTTGTAGACGTCGGTGATCCGGTCGATGCGCGGCAGCCCCGGATCGAGCCGGCGCATCAGCGCCTCGACGCTGGGCCGGGTGCGCTGCGGCTTGGCACCGAAGGCCCGGTAGGCCTCCCGCCACGCGGCGAGGTGCGGCACCTCCTCGGGCCTGCGCCCGTCCAGCCGCTCGCGCGCGGTGGTCTCGGCAGCGGCGAGGACCTGCTCGCTGACCTCATCGCTGGGGCCACCCTGCAGGCCGTCGGCGGTCAGCAGCAGCACCCGGTAGTCCGGCCGCAGCGCGAACACGGCGTCGTCGACGGTGGCCGCGGCGAGCCACTGCTGGGGGTCGGTCACGAACGGCTCCCGGTGACGTGGGGCTGGAACACGGTGAGCGCGAAGCGCGCGGGGCCGGCGGCGTCGGCGGGGGTGGCGTAGGCGTGGGCCACGTCGCCGACGAAGGCCGCGGAGTCGCCCGCGGCCAGGCGCTCGGTGCGGTCGCCGACGCGCAGGTCGACAGCGCCCTCCAGGACCAGCAGCAGCTCACGGGTGCCTGCGCTGTGCGCCTCACTGGTGTTCGCATCGCCGGGCTGCAGCGTCCAGTCCCACAGCTCCACGACGTCGGGCGGCTGCGTACCGGCGACCAGCGACGCCTGACCGCCGCGGTCGCCGTGCCACAGCACCGGGGCCTGCCCGGCTGCGGTCACGGTGAGGGCGTGCGAGCGCTCGACGTCGACCAGCACCGGCAGCCCGACACCGAGGGCGTCGCTGATCCGCAGCAGGGTGGCGATGCTCGGGTTGCCCTCGCCGTGCTCGATGGTGATGACCATCCGGCGGCTGACCCCGGAGCGGTCGGCCAGCTCGTCCAGCGTCCAGCCGCGCGCTGTCCGGTACTGCTTGACCCGCTGCCCGATCACCTCGTTGACCGCGACCGCCGTATTCGCCATGCCCCGCTCCCTGCGCCAGCTCATTCGCGTCTGTCTTGCGTGCCAGTGCAGCATACTGCATTCTTCGGTGCGCCATGGTAGATGGTCACGCGCCGCGCCTGCCGCCGGACGTCTCCGCCGGCAGCCCTTCTCCGCGGACGGAGAGCCGCTGTTCGACATCAGCTCCAGCGGCGTCGACTCTGTTGATGGACACCACCGGCTGCAGTCCAAGCGAACTGACGTCGCCGACGGCTCCCGACTGACGCGCTCATCGCGAACCGAGGCGCAGGTGCAGGTTCCACCGGGCGGCTTCCATGACCCCGGCCCGCTCCGACCACAGGACGTGCCTGGCCTGTCCGAGGATCGTCCAGCCGTAGTGCTCGATCGGGAACAGCTGCCCCACGCCCAACTGCCACAGCATCCGAGCAACCAGCTCCGTGGCGTGCTCCCCGTAGACGTCCAAGTGGGAGAGCAATCCGGGACA
Source organism: Modestobacter sp. SYSU DS0657 (assembly GCF_054050925.1). NCBI lineage: Bacteria > Bacillati > Actinomycetota > Actinomycetes > Geodermatophilales > Geodermatophilaceae > Modestobacter > Modestobacter sp. SYSU DS0657. Next base: position 97,981 of record NZ_JBJHAG010000011.1, read on the forward strand.
GACGAGCAACGGGAGCCGCCCGTGGCCGTTCCACTCCACGTGCGTGTAGTCGACCGCCTGCGCCGCCCACGCCGTGAAGTTCCGCGTGTCGAAGCTCCGCTGCCCGGCCAGTTTGAACTCCACACCGAAGCGGGCCTGTGGGTCCTTCCAGCCGGTCACGTCGCGGGGCCGGATGACGGCGTCGACACGGAAGCGGCGGCCCGAGCAGTGGACCCCCGGGACCTCGCGCTCCACCACGAACCAGCGTGACAACCGGTCACCCGCCCAGTCGGCCAACGCGTGCTCGTCGGCGAAGTCGGGCAGCGGACTCGGCGGGTCCTGCGCAGGCACCCACCCGGCACGGAAGTACGGCAGCTCACCCATGCCGGCAGCGTGGCACCCGGCCCCGACATCCGCTGAGATCCCGCGTCGAGGGCCGTGTTCAGCCCTCGACGGGCGGGGACAGGACGACCACCGGGCTCCCAGCCGGCACGTCGACCCGCGGGAAGGCCCGCCGGTAGGCCGTCAGCGCCTCGTCGTACCCCGCGTCCTGCGCCGCGAGCCGGCGGGCGGACCGGCGCTGCTCCACGCTCGCGACGCAGACCTGCACGTCCGTCGGCTCCGGCCCGAAGTTCCGCCACCACGTCTTGCCCGCGGGGTCCCCGGCCACCACGACGAGGTCGTCGCCCGCGGCCGCGGCCATCACCGGGATCTCGTACCGGCGGCCCGTGCGGCGGCCGGTGTAGGTCAGCAGCACCAGCCGCTGACCGAGCCGACAGGCCGGGCTGTGCCCGACCGCGGATGACCGGGTTGAACAGGCGGTTCCTGACCCACATCGAAGTTCCTCCTGACCCCGGCTCGCCGCTGCCGCGGCCTCCTCCGACCATGGCAGCCGCACGGACTGCGGACCCGGGTCGGAGGTCACCGATCCCCAGGTCAGTCGGGCCGACGGAAGAGGGCCAGCAGCTCGTCCACCTCGTGCGTCGCGATGGCCTCGTGCGTCGCGATGGCCGGGTGTCGAAACGGCCGGTGCGGCACCACCGAGTAGTCCGTGCGCCGGCCCACCCGGCTGCATTGCACGTACTCGGCGGCCTCGAGGTCCGGCAGGATCGACAGCGTCGACGGGGTCGAGACGCCCACCACCTCGGCGATCTCGGCGACCCGCGCGTCCGGTCGCCTACGGCTACGCCTTCGTCTTCTTCACCAGCACGGTGGTGTACGCGCTGGTCGCCCGGCTGCGCACCTGGTCGCAAGTCCAGGACGCCTTCGGTGGCTGGCTGACCGTGCACGGCCTGGTCATGGTCGTCGGTGGCCTGGCCCTGGGGACGGCGGTGACCAGGTCCGCCGCCTCCCCCCGCTGGACCGGGGGCGCCCTCGCCGGGGGCGTCGTGCTGGTTGCCGTTGCTTCTCCTCTTCCCCCCGCCGCCGTCCTGCCGGCCGTAGCGGTCATCGGGATTGGCGTGTCCTCGCTCCTAGAGACGAGCCGGGGCTGCCGGGCTCCTCCCGGTCCCCGTCCGGCGCGACCCCCTAGCCTGCGGGTCATGCGATCAGTGCAGATCACCCGCTTCGGCGGCCCGGAGGTCCTCGACGTCGTCGACCTGCCCGACCCGGTCCCCGGGGACGGCGAGCAGCTCTACGACATCTCCTCGTCCGGCGTGAACTTCGCGGACACACACCAGACGGAGAACAGCTACCTCGCGCCGCAGGAGCTGCCGCTGGTCCCGGGCGCGGAGTTCGTCGGCACCCCGGTCGGCGGCGGCCAGCGGGTGGTCGGGCTGCTGCCCGGCGGCGGGTACGCGCAGCAGGTCGCAGCGAACACCCGGCTCACCTGGCCGGTGCCCGACGAGGTCACCGACGAGCAGGCCCTCGCCGTCGTGCTGCAGGGCGCCACCGCCTGGCACCTGCTGCGCACCTCCACCCACCTCTCCCCCGGCGAGTCCGTGGTGGTGATCGCCGGCGCCGGCGGGGTCGGCACCCTGGCTGTCCAGCTCGCCAAGCACTGGGGCGCCGGCCGGGTCATCGCCACCGCCTCCAGCCCGGAGAAGCGCGCGCTCGCCGAGTCACTCGGCGCCGACGCCACCGTCGACCCAGCGCTCGCCGACGACCCGAAGACCTTCACCGCCGCGCTGCGCGAGGCCAACGGCGGCCGCCCGGTCGACGTCGTCCTGGAGATGACCGGCGGCACCGTCTTCGACGGCGCGCTCTCCGCGCTCGCCCCGTTCGGCCGGCTCGCCGCCTACGGCACCGCGGGCCGGGTGCCGCCCAAGCCGATCAACCCGCAGGCGCTGATGGGCACCAGCCGCACCGTCGCCGGGTTCTGGCTGGCGCACTGCTTCCGCCGTCCGGAGATGCTCGACGCCGCGATCACCGACCTGCTGACGCTGGTCGCCGCCGGCACGCTGCGCTCGGTCAGCGGCGGCCGGTACCCGCTGACCGCCGTCCGCGAGGCGCACCAGGACCTGCTCGCCCGCCGCAGCACCGGCAAGCTCGTCCTCGACCCCAGCCGCTGAACTCCCCGCCAGGAACGGAGGGGGCCGAATCGGTTCTGCAACGACCCGGTGCTGCGGTAGCTTCGGGACGCTGGTCGTCGATCCGCTGGGTCGACGACCACTTCTCTGGGTCGAAGACGCCGACCTGGCCGCCGAGACCGACGATCCGAAGGCCCTCGCCCGACGGTCGTCCCCGTTCGGAAGCTGAGACCGATGTCCTCACCCGCCCCGCGCGCCGTCGTGCTCGTCCGTCCGCACCGGTTCCGGCCCAACGAGCTGACCCGGGTCGACAACGCCTTCCAGACCGAACCCGCGCTGGGCGCCGCGGCGGTGGCCGCCCGGGCACGCGACGAGGTGACCGCGCTGGCCGACGCCCTGACCGGGGTCGGCGTCACGGTGCACCTCTTCGACGACCACGACCCCGACCGCCCGGACAGCGTCTTCCCGAACAACTGGCTGACGACCCACCCCGACGGCCGGGTGGCGCTCTTCCCCATGTTCGCCCCCAACCGCCGACGAGAGCGCCGGGCGGACGTCGTGGAGCTGCTGGCCGAGCGGTACCACGTCGAGCAGGTGGTGGACTTCTCCGAGCTGGAGCGCGACGGGATGTTTCTCGAGGGAACCGGCGCCATGGTCCTCGACCACCAGGAACGGGTCGCCTACACCGCCCGCTCCCTGCGGGCGCACCCCCGCGCGCTGGACCGGTTCTGCGCCTCGTTCGGCTACGAGCCGGTGCTGTTCGACGCCGCGGACGCCGCCGGCCGGGCCGTCTACCACACCAACGTGATGATGGCGATCGGCACGTCGGTGGCGCTCGTCGGACTCGACATGATCACCGCGCCCGCCGACCGGGCCCGCGTTGCCGACCGGCTCCGCGCGAGCGGCCGGGAGGTCATCGCGCTCTCCGAGCGCCAGGTGCACGAGTTCGCCGGCAACGCCATCGAGCTGGCCGGCCGGGAGGGGCCGGTGCTGGCGCTGTCGGCGCGGGCCGCCGCCAGCCTCACCCGCGCGCAGCGCCGGCGGATCGAGGCGACGACCCAGCTGCTGCCCACGGCCGTGCCGACCGTCGAGCTGGCCGGCGGGTCCGTGCGCTGCATGATCGCCGGCATCCACCTCCGGGCCCGCAGCGGCGCCGCCGGACTCCCAGCGCCGGCCACCCGCTCCGGCACCCCGCACCTCCCGGGGCGCCACGGCGAGCAGGTCGACCACGGCCGGCGCGAGCCCAACGTCGTGGCCGTGCTGCCCGCGGGCAGCGGCACTCCGGCGCTCCAGCCCACCCGCTGACGCGGCGCCCCTGGGGGCGGGGCCTCAGAGCAGGCGGTTGGTCCAGAGCAGCGAGCCGACGACGCCGAGGAAGGCGAACAGCAGCCCGGCACGGACGAACCACGGGCTGACGTCCTGCAGTTCGGTGGTGTAGCCGATCTGGCTGCCCAGGTCCTCGTAGACCGCCTCCAGCTCGGCCGCGCTCGCCGCCTGGCTGAAGCTGCCGCCGGTCTCCTCGGCGATCTGCTCCAGCGTCGCGCGGTCGACCGGCACCGGCACCACCTCGCCGTTGAGGTCGAGCGTGCCGTAGTCGGTGCCGAAGGCGATCGTGGACACCGGCACCTCGGCGGCGTTGGCCGCGTCGATCGCCTGGGTCTCGTCGCGGCCCATGGTGCTGTAGCCGTCGGACAGCAGCACGATCCGCGCCGGCGGCACCGACTCGCCCTCGGACTCCAGCGACGCCTGGTAGTTGCTGATCGTGGTCAGCGAGGTGAACACCGCCTCCCCGATGGCGGTCGCCTCGGCCAGCTCCAGGTTGTCGATCGCCGTCCGCACCGCACCGCGGTCGGTGGTCGGGGTGACCAGCGTGCTGGCCGTGCCGGCGAAGGCGACCAACCCGAGGTTGATCCGGGTCGGCAGCACGTCGACGAACTGCTTGGCCGCCACCTGCATCGCCTGGAACCGGTCGGGTTCGACGTCGGTGGCGCGCATCGACAGCGACACGTCGACCGCCATCACCACCGTCGCCCGCTCCCGCGGCACCCGCACCTCCGTGCTGGGCTGGGCGAGGGAGAACACCAGCACGCCGAGACCCAGCGCGACCAGGCCGAAGGCGACGTGCCGGCGCCACCCCGGCCGCTTGGGCACCAGCGAACCGAGCAGCGCGACGTTGGTGAACCGGGCGGCGTACCGCGCCCGGCGCAGCTGCAGCACCACGTACAGGCCGACGACGGCGAGCACGGCCAGCAGGGCGAGCAGCCACAGCGGCGACTGCAGGGTCATCGGGAAGCTCCTCCAGAGCCGGCGCGCCGGCGGTCTGCCACGAAACGGACGACGTCGGCCAGCCAGTCGCGGTCGGTACGCAACCGCAGGTGCGCCGCCCCCGTCCGGCGCAGCCCGGCGGCGATCTCCGCGCGCTGGGCGGCCGCGCCCTCGGCGAAGCGCCGGCGGAACGCCGCGTCACCGGTGGGCACCTCCAGGGTGCGCCCGCTCTCCGGGTCGACGACGGTGAGCAACCCCACGTCGGTCAGCTCCAGCTCCCGCGGGTCGACCACCTCGACGGCGAGCAGCTCGTGCCGCGCGGACAGCCCGCGCAGCGGCCGCTCCCACTCGGCGTCGCCCAGGAAGTCGGAGATCACCACCACCAGCCCGTGGCGGCGCTGCGGCCGGCGCAGCAGCTCCAGCGCGGCGGCCAGGTCACCGCGGCGGCCACCGGACGCGCGCGGGGTGGCGACCACCGAGCGCAGCAGCCGGTCGGCGGCCAGCCGCCCCGGGGCCGCCGGGTACCGGTCGACCCGCTCCCCCGTCGTCACGATCGCGCCCAGCCGGTTGCCGCCGCGCACCGTCAGGTGGCTGACCGCGGACAGCGCGGCGATCGCCAGGTCGCGCTTCTCGCACTGCCCGGTGCCGAAGTCCAGGCTCGCCGACAGGTCGACCACCGCCCAGGTCTCCAGCTCCCGGTCGGCGATCGTCTCCCGGACGTGCGGCACCTGGGTGCGCGCGGTGACCGGCCAGTCCATCCGCCGGACGTCGTCACCGGGGTGGTAGCTGCGGGAGTCGCCGGCCTCGCTGCCCGAGCCGGGCACCAGGCCGAGGTGGTCACCCTGCAGCAGGCCGTCGAGCCGCCGGCGCACGGTCAGCTCCAGCCGGCGCAGCAGCACCTCCGAGGGGCCGCTGCCGAAGTGCGGCGGGGCGCCGCGGTCCGGCTGGGGCGCCGGGACGCCGGTCACCCGCGCTGCGGCCCGGCGCCGTCGGGCCGCTCACCCCGCGCCGCGGTGGAGCCGCTGCCCTGCTGGCCGTGGCCGTTGGGCGCGGGCGGCTGTCCCCACCCCTGCGGACCGGCCTGCTGCGGCTGCCCCTGGCCGGGCTGACCCCAGCCCTGCGGGCCGGGCTGCTGCTGGCCCTGGGGATGCGGCTGGCCCCAGCCGGGCGGCGGGCCCTGCGGCGGCTGACCGGCCGGGCCGAAACCGGGCACCATCGGGCCGCCGGGCACGCCGGGGCCGAAGCCGCCGGCCCGCTGCCGGGGGGTGACCTGCGGCAGCGGCACGCTCTCCACGATCCGCCGCACCACGTGGTCGGCCGGCACGCCGTCGGCCAGCGCGTCGTAGGAGAGCACCAGCCGGTGGCGGAGCACGTCGCCGGTGACGTCGAGGACGTCCTGGGGCAGCACGTAGTCGCGGCCGCGGATCAGCGCCAGCGCGCGGCTCGCCCCGATCAGGCCCAGCGACGCACGGGGGCTGGCGCCGTAGGACACCCAGCCGGCGACGTCGGGCATGCCGTGCTCGACCGGGGCGCGGGTGGCCACCACCAGCCGGACGACGTAGTCGACGAGTGCGTGGTGGACGAACACCTCCGAGGCGGTCTTCTGCAGCCGCCGGACGTCGTCGGGGTCGAGCACCCGCTCGGCGACCGGCGGGACCGAGCCCATCCGGTAGATGATCTCCCGCTCCTCCTCCGGGCTCGGGTAGTCGACGAGCACCTTGAGCAGGAAGCGGTCGCGCTGGGCCTCGGGCAGCGGGTAGACGCCCTCGTTCTCGATCGGGTTCTGCGTAGCGAGCACCAGGAACGGGTCGGGCAGCTTGTGCGTGACCCCGCCGATGGACACCTGCCGCTCGGCCATGACCTCCAGCAGCGCCGACTGCACCTTGGCCGGCGCCCGGTTGATCTCGTCGGCGAGCACGAAGTTGGCGAACACCGGGCCGAGCTCGGTGTCGAAGGAATCCTGCCCGGACTTGTAGATCCGGGTGCCGACGATGTCGGCCGGCACCAGGTCGGGGGTGAACTGCAGCCGCGAGAAGTGCCCGCCGACGACGGTGGCCAGCGTCTCCACGGCCAGCGTCTTCGCCACCCCGGGCACGCCCTCGAGCAGGACGTGCCCCCGGGCCAGGAGGCCGACCAGCATCCGCTCGACCAGGCGGTCCTGGCCGACGATGACGCGCTTGATCTCGAAGAGCGCGCGCTCGAGCCGGGCGGCGTCGACGGAGGGCGGGGTGGGCTGCTGCTGGGCGGGCGCGCTGCTGGCGGCGGTCACCCGGCCATTGTCCTACAAGCAGCTGTGCGAGGCCCCGACCCGCACCGGTCGCGACCCGGGTGACGTGGTGCCCGGCGGGGTGGTCCGGTCGTTCCATCCACCGGAGTGGAGAGCCCCCTCTGCGTTCCCCGCCCTGCTAGCCTGGGCCTCGCGTCGGGCAGCTCCCCCCGTGGCTGCCCGACGCCCTTCTCCCACCGGGTCCGGCAACCCGCTCAGCCGGTCGGCCGCACCGCGCCGAAGTACGTCGAGCTCGACGTGCGCGCCGAGGAGATCCGCACCGTCTGGCCCCGGTCCGGCGCCTCGATCATCTGGCCACCGCCGATGTACAGCGCCACGTGCACGATCGCCCCCGACGTCGGGTTGGCCCGGCCGTCGTCCCAGAACAGCAGGTCGCCCGGCTGCAGGTCGCCGACGGCGACCCGGTGGGCGCTCAGCCGGTTGTACTGCTCCCGGCTGGTGCCACCGATCCGGATGCCCGCCTGGGCGTAGGCGTACTCGGTGAGCCCCGAGCAGTCGAAGCCCCACACGCCGGCGTCCGGCGGGATCCCGTAGCTGGGGCCCTTGCTGCCGCCACCGCCCCACGAGTAGGCGACGCCGAGCTGGCTGCGGGCCGCCGCGATCGCGGTCTGCACCGCCGAGCCGGACGGCGCACCCGCCGTCGTCCCGTCGACCGGCGCGGTGCCGCCCCCACCGGAGGACGAGCCCCCACCGGACGACGACCCGCCCCCGGAGGACGAGCCTCCGGACGGGCTGCCACCCGAGGCGGAACCACCGGACGAGCTCCCGGCCGGGGACGAGCCCGCGGACGAGGTGCTCCGCGGCGGAGCGGCCGGGGCACGGGCCGCGGCGGCGCGCTGCTGCTCGGCGTACGCCTGGGCCGCGGCGCGGGCGTCCTGCAGCCCGGTGAGGGTCTGCTGTGCCGCGCTGAGCTGCTGCTCGACGGCGTCCTGCTGCTCGACCAGCGCGGCGGCCTGCGCGCGGGCGGCGACCTCCTGCTGCTGCGCCCCGGCGAGCAGGGTGGCCGCCTCCTGCTGCAGCCCGTCGGCCGCACCGACGGCCCGCTGGGCCACGGCGTCGGCCGCGGCGGACTGCTCCTGCAGCACGGTCAGCTCGGCGACGACGTCGGTGCGGTGCTCGCCGACCGCGTCGAGCAGGGCGGCTCGCTCCAGCAGCTGCGCCGGCCCACCGGACGACAGCAGCGCCATCGTCCCGGAGGAGGTGCTGCCCTGGATGTAGCTCGCCCGGGCGAAGGCGGCGACCTCCGCCTCGCCCTGCGCCAGCTCGGCGACGGCCTGCGCGGCAGCGGCCGCGGCGGCGTCGGCCTCGGCGCGCGCCTGCTCGTAGGCGACCTGCGCCTCCTCGTAGTCCTGCAGCGCGATCTGCGCGGCCGCGGAGGCGGCGGCCGCGTCGGCCTCCGCCTGGGCGAGCTGCGCGGTGATCGCGCCGACCTGGGCGGCGGCGTCCTGCCGCGCACGCTCGGCGGCGCTGATCCGGGCGTCGCCCGGGTCGGCCGGCGCGGCCGAGGCCGCCGCCGGGGCGACCAGCAGGCACACGACCACCGCGGCGGCGACCCCGAGGACGCGCGGCACCCGACGTCCCCGCGTGCTGCGCTTCGTTCCGATCCGCTGGCGCACTGCCCCGACTCCTCGCGTTGCCCGGCACCAGGGATCGGCGCCGGTCTCGACCGGTCCAGGCACACCCGTCCGGGTGTGCTCTCGACCGGGTCATCGACCGGATCGGGTGAACGCCTTGAGCTCGCCGGGGTCACCTCCCCCCTCGGGGTGAGGCGCCGGCACCAGGTGACGTGCTGGCACGGCTCTGCGGCGGAGGGCAGCAGGGTCCTGCTACTGGCGGTCCTGGGGATCCCGGTACGCCTGGCGCAGCTTGAACTTCTGCACCTTGCCGGTCGCGGTGCGCGGGATGGCCGGGCGGAACTCCACCCGCTTGGGTGTCTTGTAGCCGGCCAGCCGGCTGCGGCAGTGGCCGATGATCTCGGCCTCGGTGACCTGCGCCCCCTCGGCGGGCACCACCAGCGCGGTGACCATCTCGCCCCACCGGTCGTCGGGCACCCCGATCACCGCGACCTCGGCGACGGCCGGGTGGCTGAAGACCGCGTCCTCGACCTCGATGGAGGAGACGTTCTCCCCGCCGGTGATGATCACGTCCTTCTTCCGGTCGGAGATGGTCAGCACGCCGTCGTCGCCGACCGTGCCGCCGTCGCCGGTGTGGAACCAGCCGCCGTCGAGCGCGTCGGCCGTGGCCTGCGGGTTCGCCCAGTAGCCGGCCAGCACGGTGTTGCCCTGCGCGAGCACCTCGCCGCTGTCGCTGGTGCGGATCCGGGTGCCCAGCGCCGGCGCGCCCGCGCGGGACAGCGCCCGCGCCCGCTCCTCGGCGTCCAGCCCGTCGTGCTCGGCGCGCGGCCGGTTGACGGTGAGCAGCGGCGAGGTCTCGGTGAGGCCGTAGATCTGGTTGAACTCCCAGCCCAGCTCCTCCTCCACCCGGGCGATCGTCCGGGACGGCGGCGGTGCGCCCGCGACGACGATGCGCACCCGGTCCCGCCCCGGGACGGGGCCGTTCCACTCGGCGGCCGCGTCGAGCACCGCGTTCCACACCGCCGGTGCTCCGGCCATGAGGGTGACGCCGTGCTGCTCGACCCGGCGGAGGATCTCCGCGCCGTCGACCTTGCGCAGCACCACCTGCGTGCCGCCGAGCCCGGCCACCGTGTAGAGCAGCCCCCAGCCGTTGCAGTGGAACATCGGCAGCGTGTGCAGGTAGACGTCGCGGTCGCTGACCTGCATGTGCATGCCGAAGGTGACCGCGTTGAGCCAGACGTTGCGGTGGGTCAGCTGCACGCCCTTGGGCCGCGCCGTCGTGCCGCTGGTGTAGTTGATCGTGGCGGTGGCGTCCTCGTCGGGCTCGGCCCAGGGGCGCGGTTCGGTGTCCGGTCGCAGCAGCCCGGTGTCGTAGTCCTCCCCGAGCACGAAGCGGTGCCGCGCGCGGATGCCGTCCAGGGCGGGGGCGAGCTCGGGATCGACCAGCAGCACCTCGGCGCCGCAGTGGTCGACGATGTAGCGCACCTCCTCGGCCTGCAGCCGGAAGTTGACCGGCACCAGCACCCGCCCCGAGGAGGGGACGGCGTGCAGCAGCTCCAGCAGCCGGGCGGAGTTGTGGCTGACCACCGCCACCCGCTCGCCCTCCTTCACCCCGAGCGCGTCGAGGCCGGCCTGGACGGCGCGGGCCCGGCGGGCCAGCTCGCGGTGGGTGGCCCGGCCCAGCGAGGCGGCCGGCTGGGCCGGTTCGTCGACGACGCCGATCCGGTCGCCGTAGGCGAGCTCCGCCCGGTCGAGGAAGTCACGGGTGGTCAAGGGCACGCGCATGGCGGCTCCCGGTGGCCGGGGCCGGCTGCGCTGCCGGCCGCTGACGTGGTCCCCGTCACGCTAACCGGCCGGGGGGCGACCGACGAGGGGACGCCCGCCGCGTGGCGGACGCCCCCTCGTGCGGCCCAGCGGCCCCGGCTCAGCTCGCCGGCGCGGCCGGCCCCGTGGGGGGAACCGCCGTGGCCCCGGCCGGCCGGTGGAGGCTCTCCTCGAGCCCGTCGAGCGGGAAGTGGCAGGCCACCTGGTGCCTGGGCCGCAGCTCGCGCAGCTGCGGCGCCTCGTCCGCGCAGCGCTGCTGGGCCTTCGGGCAGCGGGTGCGGAACCTGCACCCGCTGGGCGGGTCGATCGGCGACGGCGGCTCCCCGGGCAGCGCCGTCGGCCGGTGTGCCAGACCGGTGGCGGCGTCGACCCGCGGGATGGAGTCCAGCAGCGCTGCCGTGTACGGGTGCAGCGGCTGCCGGTACATCCCCTCGGCCGGACCGACCTCGGCGAGCTGCCCCAGGTACATCACCGCGACCCGGTCGCTGACCTGCTTCACCAGCGCCAGGTCGTGGCTGATGAACAGGTAGGCGAGGTCCAGTTCGCGGCGCAGCTTCTCGAACAGGTTGAGCACCTGCGCCTGGATCAGCACGTCGAGGGAGGAGACCGCCTCGTCGCAGATGATCAGCGCCGGGTTCAGCGCGATGGCCCGCGCGATCGCGACCCGCTGGCACTGGCCACCGGACAGCTCGTGCGGCCGCCGCTTGCCGTAGGACGAGGGGTCGAGGCCGACCAGGTCCAGCAGCTCGGCCACCCGGGCGCGCCGCCAGTCGGCGTTCCCCGCTCCGTAGCCGATCATCGGCTCCTCGACCAGCTCGGTGACCCGCCAGCGCGGGTTCAGCGAGCCGAACGGGTCCTGGTAGACCATCTGCATCTGCCGGCGGGCGTCCTTGAGGTCGCCCCGCTTGAGCGTCATCAGGTCCTGGCCCTGGAACTCCACGCTGCCGGACTTGGGCCGCGGCGCCTGGATCACCGACCGGGCCAGCGTCGACTTGCCCGACCCGGTCTCCCCCACCACGCCGAGGGTCTCCCCGGCGCAGATGTCGAAGGACACGTTCGACACCGCGTGGACGACGCCGCCCTTGACCCCGCCGGCCGCGCGCACCGGGAACTCCTGCACCAGGTCGCGGGCCCGCAGCAGAGGGGCCTTGGCCTCCACCTGCTCGCCCGCCACCCGCTCGTCTACGGCGGTCATCGCTGCTCTCCGTTCTCGGTCCCACAGGGGTGCCAGCAGGCCCAGGAGTGCTGGGGCTCGTGCTCGATGAGGGCGGGCTGCTCCACGCACCGGTCGGTGGCGTTCGAGCAGCGCGGCCGGAAGGGACAGCCCTTGGGCAGGGCCGAGAGGTCCGGCGGCTGCCCCGGGGTGACCGGCAGCAGCGAGTGCGGCTCCCGGTCCAGCGCCGGGATCGCCCCGAGCAGCGCCCGCGTGTAGGGCATCCGCACGTTGGCGAACAGCGTGCGGGTCGGCGCCTGCTCCACCGCCCGGCCGGCGTACATGACCACGACGTCCTGGGCGTAGCTGGCCGCCAGGCCGAGGTCGTGGCTGATCATGATCACCGCCATGCCGAGGCGCTCCTGCAGCTCGACCAGCAGGTCCATGATCTGCGCCTGGGTGGTGACGTCCAGCGCGGTGGTGGCCTCGTCGGCGATGAGCAGCCGCGGTTCACCGGCCAGCGCGATGGCGATCATCACCCGCTGCCGCATGCCACCCGACAGTTGGTGCGGGTACTCGTGGAAGCGCCGCTCCGGCGCCGGCAGCCGCACCAGCCGGAGCAGCTCCACCACCCGCTCGTGCACGCCCTTCTTGTCCAGGTCGCAGTGCGCCCGGACCGCCTCGGCGATCTGCGCGCCGATCTTCATCGTCGGGTTCAGCGACCGCGCCGGGTCCTGGAAGACCATGGCGATGTCGCCGCCGCGCAGCTTGCGGAACTCTCCCTCGGAGAGGCCGAGCAGCTCACGCCCGTCGAACCGGATGGAGCCGGTGATCTGCGCCGTGGGCGGCAGCAGCCCCATCAGGGCCCGGGAGCTGACGCTCTTCCCGGAGCCGGACTCGCCGATGATCGCCATCATCCGGCCGGGCACCAGCTCGTAGGACAGGCCGTTGACCGCCCGCACGCACCGGCCCCCGCGGGTGAACTGCACCCGCAGGTCCGACACCTGCAGCAGCGGCTCCCCCGGCACCGGGTCCGGCCGACCCAGGACGCCGGTGGCCCCCGCCTGCTGGTCCGAGGCGATCACCCCCGAGGTCACCTGGGTGTCCGCGACCCGCAGGGCCGCCGTCCGCTCGCCGCTCATCGACCGCTCCATCGCGCCCGGAGGTTCTCCCCGAGCAGGTTGAAGGACAGGACGGTGACCAACAGCGCCAGGCTGGGCCAGACCACGAGCATCGGCGTCGCGGAGAGGCTGAGCTGGCCGTCGGCCACCATGTTGCCCCAGCTGGGAGCCGGGGCCGGGATGCCCAGACCGAGGAAGCTCAAGGCGCCCTCGATGATGATCACGATGCCCATGCCGAGCATCGCGAAGGTGATCAGCTGCGGGGCGATGTTGGGGGCCAGGTGCTTGAACAGCACCCGCCACCCCGGCGTCCCCGCCAGCTGGGCCGCCGCCATGAACGGCTGCTCGCGCAGGCGCAGCACCGCCGACCGGGCGATGCGGGCCACCGCCGGGATGCTGAAGAACGTCAGCGCGAAGATCGTGTTGGTCATGCTCGGGCCGAGCGCCTGGGCGACCGCCAGGGTGAGCACCAGCGACGGGAACGCGATCAGCACGTCGAGCACGCGCATGACCAGCGTGTCCAGGAGGCCGCCGACGTAGCCCGACAGCGCGCCGAGCGTGCCGCCGATGACCAGCCCCAGCACGTTCACCGTGGTCGCGATCACCAGCGACGCCCGCCCGCCGTGCAGCAGCCGGGACAGGATGTCGTTGCCGTTGGGGTCGGTGCCCAGCAGGTGGCCCGGGGATCCGGCCGGGAGGTAGCTCTCCAGCACGCTGCCGCCCACCGGACGGGGCAGCCCCAGCAGCAGTGGCCCGAGGAAGCAGGCCACCACGATGAAGCCGATCATCCCGGCGGGGATCCAGGTGCCCAGGTTGGCGGGGCGGCGCCGCCGGCGGCCGGACTCGACCTCCTCGAGGTCGACGTCCGGGCCGACGGCGGACGCGGCCGCTGGTTCAACGACTGTCATGGCGGATCCTCGGGTCCAGGACGGCGTACAGCAGGTCGACGACGAGGTTCGCGATCACCGCGACCAGCGCGAAGATCACCACCGCGGCCTGCACGACGACGACGTCACGGGTGTTGATGGCCTGCAGCAGCATCTGGCCGATGCCCGGTAGCGCGAAGATCTGCTCGATGATCACCGTGCCGCCGATCAGCGCCCCGAGGTTGAGGCCGACCACGGTGATCAGCCCGAACGACGAGTTGCGGAAGGCGTGCTTGATGAGCACCTGCCACGGCCCGATCCCCTTGGCGCGGGCGGTGGTGACGTACTCCTCCTGCTGCATCTGGTCGACCAGGTCGCCCCGCAGGAAGCGCGCGTAGAAGCAGAACAGCGGGATGCCGATCGCCGCCGACGGCAGGATCAGCGCCCTCAGGTTGGGCCACACGCCCTCGGACAGCGGCACGAAGCCGATGGCCGGCAGCGTGCCGAGCTGGACGGCGAACACCAGCACCAGGATCAGCGCCAGCACGTAGTTGGCCACCGAGAGCCCCATGGTGCTGATGAACATGCTGACCCGGTCGATCAGGCCGTTCGGCTTGTACGCGGCGAGCAGCGCCACCGGGATCGCCAGCGCCAGGGAGACGACGAAGGCAAGCACCACGAGCTCGCCGGTGACCGGGAGCCGGTTGGCCAGGATGTCGCTGACCGGCTGCCGGCTGACCATCGAGTTGCCCAGGTCGCCGGTGAGCGCGCCGCCCAGCCAGTCCAGGTACCGGGAGACGCCGGACTCGTTGAGCCCCAGCTGCGCCTCGAGCTGGGCGATGTCCTCCGCGGTGGCCTCGGGGCCCAGCAGCTGCTGGGCCGCGTTGCCGGGGATCAGGCTGAGCACCCAGTACGTCAGGATCGTGACGCCCAGCATGATCGGGATCGCCATCAACAGCCGCTTGACGACCAGCCGCAGGATCGGCGAGCCGGTCACCCGGCTGAGCGGGGAGACCCGCGGGTCCCGGGAGGCCGGGACCCGCGGAGCGCTGGTGGCCGTGGTCACTGCTCCTGCCAGACCTCGTCCCAGATGACCCCGGAGTTCACCAGGATCGCCGGGATCTTCGTGGTCAGACCCGGACCGTGCACCCCCTGCACCGCGAGGTTGGCCGGCGCGAACGCCAGGCCGAACGGTGCGTAGAAGTTCTCCGCGATGAGCTCACCGGCCTGCCGGTAGAGGTCGGCCCGCTCGTCCTCGTCCACCGTGGCCGCGGCGTCCTCCAGCAGCTGGTCGAGCTCCGGGTCGTTCACCCCGCTGTAGGGGACTCCGGAGGAGAACCGGAAGCCGACACCGACGCCGGCAGCCGGGTCCCAGGCGCCGGCGGTCTGCAGCATCGCCTGCCACTGACCACCGGTGAACTCCGAGATGACCCCGGAGAGCTGGTAGTCGTTGATCTCGACGTCGATCCCGGCCTCCTGCCACTGCGTCTGCAGGGCGGTCACGATCTGGGTGGCGACGTAGTTGCTGATCGTGCCGAGCCGGACGGTCAGCCCGCCGAGCTCCTCCACCAGCTCCGTGGCCCGGTCCACGTCGTGCTCCGGGTAGCCCTCGACCTCCGGCTCGTAGAACTTGCCGCCGGGGCCGGTGAAGCTCTGGCTGACGTCGTAGTTGCCACCGAAGATGCCCTGGTTGATGGCCTCGAAGTCGGTCGCCCGGTAGATCGCCTCACGCGCCCTGACGTCGTCGAACGGCGCGATCGCGGTGTTCAGCTGGATCACGTACGGCGAGGTGGCCGGCTGGATGGTGACCTGCAGCTGGTCGCTGGCCTGCGCCTGCTCCAGCAGCGGCGTGGTGTTGAGGCCCTCGTAGGCCTGCGCCTGACCGGCCTGCAGCGCCTGGTAGGCCGGCTGGTCGCCGCCGATCGACTGGAAGGTCAGCCCGTCGAGGTAGGGCAGACCCTCCTTGAAGTAGTTCTCGTTCCTCGTCAGCTCGAGCCGCGAGCTCAGCTGGTTGGAGATGACGGTGAACGGGCCGGCGCCGACGGGGTTGATGGCGAAGTCGTCCTCACCCTGCGCCTCGACGGCGGTGGGGCTGGCGATCCAGTTGACGTTGGCGGCCGGGAAGGAGGCCAGCACCGCCGGGTACGGCTGGGCGAACGTCAGCCGGACGGTCAGCGGGTCGAGCACCTCGATCCCGTTCTCCGCCAGCTCCCAGGTCGGCTTGCAGGTGCACGGGTTGGCGAGGTCGCGCTCCCAGTTCCAGCGCACGGCCTCGGCGTCCAGCGGCGTGCCGTCGCTGAACTCGATGCCCTCGCGCAGCGTCATGGTGAACTGCGTGCCGTCCTCGGAGATCTCGTAGCTCTCCGCCTGGTTCGGGGTGACCTCGGCGTTGGAACCGTCGTCGTCAGCCGTGAGCAGGAACAGCCCACCGAAGATCGCCTGGTTCATCGCGATGTTCGAGCCGCCGGTGGTGTTGGTGGCGGGGTCCAGGCCGGCCGGCCAGGAGCCGGCGAAGGCCGCGTCCTCCAGCACGGTGATCTCACCGCCGCGCACCGGCTCGCCGGCGGCCGCTGCGCTCCCACCGTTGTTCCCGGTGGTGGAACCGCCGTCACCGCCACCGCAGGCCGTGACCAGCATCAGGGCCGCGGCGACCGGGGCCAGTCTCATCATTCGTCTCACGTGGGTGCTCCCGCTTCAGAAGGCGTCGTTGGCTGCGCGGATCCGGCCGTTCGCCGGTGAGCCTCGGTGCTGCTGCAGTGAGCGCGTCCAGTGACCGGGCTCACTGCCCTGGTGCCAATCTCCCGTGGCGGGGGCCACACCAGGCCCGCCGCTTCCGCCGTACGGGAGAGAAGTTGGCCCCCTCGAGCGGCCTCTCCGTTTCCGTCCGGAGTGGGTCCGGAAGGCGGCGCGGCGCGGGTCACGGGCGGGTCACGAATCCGGTCACGAAACCGGTCACGACCAGGTCACGGCGGGGCGCCGGAGCGGCTGGTGCCGGCCCTCCGGCAGGCCGGGACGACCTCGCCGGGGGGGGGGGGGGGGGGGGGGGGGGGGGGGGGGGGGGGGGGGGGGGGGGGGGGGGGGGGGGGGGGCGGGGGGGGGGGGGGG